>JAISEQ010000510.1 GCA_031264045.1 Deltaproteobacteria bacterium | reverse complement strand
GCGAGCCTTCCCGGCCGTCCGTTCAACCGGCGAGCGCGGCATGCCTTTCCGGCCGGCCGGGCCGGTTACCTCCCTGACCCTCGACAGGAGTTCACGATGACCCAGGACTTGCCGCCCTTCTCGACTCTTGCCATAGGATCGTTTCCCTTCACGGATGCCGCCGGCGCGCTGGATCTGATGGAGGGGAAGGTGGACATCCCGGCCTCCCCCCAGCTGGTGCGCGTCTCCCCGTGGGAGGACATGATGCTGGGCGCGGCGGACGGCATATACTTCGTGCATGCGGACGGGGAGAGCCGCGTCATGAGCGTGCCCCTTGCCGGGCGCGAGGAGAACCTGGCCCGGTTCTACGAGGCCTACTACTCCGGGGACTACTCGTTTCTGGCGCGGTCGCCCCGCGCCTCCGGGGGCTGGAGCGCCTTCGCGGAGAGGGCCGGGGCGAGCCCCGCCTTCGGGCGGACGCACCTGAAGACCCAGGTGGTGGGGCCGCTCACCTTCGGGCAGTCGGTCAAGGTGGAGGGCTCCTTCAGCCTGGTGGACGATCCCGGCCTGCTGGAGGCCGCCTGCGCCGCCCTCGGCGCCAAGGCCGCCTGGGAGGCGGCGGCCATCCGGTCGCTGGGCCGGGACGCGGTGGTGTTCCTGGACGAGCCGGGGCTTTCCGGCTACGGCTCGGCCTTCTCGACGCTTTCGGCGGACACCGTCCTGGGGGCGCTGAACGCCGCCGCCGCCGCCGCGAGATCCCGGGGTCCGGCGCTCGTGGGCCTGCACGTCTGCGGCAACACCGACTGGGGTCTTATGACCCGCGCGGACATAGACATACTGAACTGCGACTCCCACGGCTACCTGGAGTCGGTTTCGCTGTACCCCGGGGAGATAGACGCCTTCCTGAAGCGCGGCGGCCGCATGGCCTGGGGCCTGGTTCCCGCCCAGGGATTCGAGCCGGGGATCAGGCCGGACTTCCTCGCCGACAGGCTGAAGGGGGGCCTGGACGGCCTGGTGAGGCGCGGGGCCGACCGGGAGCTCCTGAGGGCCAGATCGCTCCTGACCACCTCCTGCGGCCTCGGGAGCCTCACCGTGGATCTGGCCTCGGAGGCCGTGGGTCTCTTCCCCCTGGTGCAGGAGGAGATGCGGAAATGGTAGTCCCCTTGCCGGGAGGCCGGGCGGGGACCGCCCGGAACGCGCCGGAGACGGGCCGGGGCCGCGCGGCGGGGCCCGCTTCATGACGGTCCGCCCCGGGAGCCGGCTCGGGCCATGCCCGAGAGGTTCCCGTCCGTTGGCCTTCCTGTCCGCCGCGTCTTCATGTCCGGGACCTTCGCGCTGGAGTTCCGCCCTCCGGCCCCGCGGCTTCCCGCGGGCGCCTTCGGCCTTCAGGTTTCGTCCTTCGATCGGATTTCGCCTTTCGCGCCGGCCCGGCGCTTCAGGGAGCGCGTCTCATCCTTTTCGGCCTTTTCCGACTTTCCGCGTTTCGCGGCTTCCGCAGGCGATTTTTCCCGCCGCGCGCCGCTTCTTCGCCGCTTCCGATCCCGTAAGGCTTTCCATGCCGCTTCCGATCCCGTAAGGATTTCCATGCGGCGTCCTTTAGCGATCCGCCTTCCCGTTCAGCTCCGCATTTCGGGAGCCCGCGCCACGACGCGCCTCCCGCGGCCGGATGCCCGGCGGCCGAGCCCCCGAACCATTCAGCCGGGAACACCCGGACAAGCGAGCCCGCAATCCAGATGAGCCAGACGAGCCAGACGAGCAGGAGAAGGAGAGACTCCGGGGACCGGCCAGGGGACGGGGATCCCCGCGGGGAGAAGAGGATTCCGCGTGCGCCCGGGCGCGCCGATGGCGCCCCGGACGGGGACCCGGAGGGGGTCCCGGCGCGGAGGCCACGCAGGGAGGCCGGCTCCCGCCCCTCCCGCGCCGTTGCGGGCGGCTCTGCGGAAAGGCCGAGGAAGCCCCGCGGGAAAGCGGGGGGCAGGGCCGCACGGGACGGGGCGCAGGTGCCCACGGTGCCTCCCGAGCTCCCGGCGCTCGCCGCGGTGTTCCTGGCCGTGCTGACGCTCCTGTCGCTCATGTCCCACAGGCCCGGCGAGGAGGTCGCGGTCGCGGGGGCGGCGGAGCTGAGGAACCACCTGGGCTATCTGGGGGCGCACTTCTCGGCGTTCCTGGTGAAGCTCTTCGGGCTCTGCTCCTTCTGGCCGGTCCCGGCGCTCCTCCTCTGCCCCTTCTACAGGCTCACCTCCCGGGGGAAGGAGGTGCCCGCTTTCTCGGCCGCCGCGGGGATCGTGTTGTCGCTCTTTTCGCTTCTCTCGCTCGCCTCGGTCCTTTTTCCGGGCTCGATGCCGGTCATGTGGCCGGGCGAGGCTTCGGGGGGAGGGGCCGCCGGCAATTTCCTGGCAAAGGGAATAACGCCTCTGGCCGGCAGGGTGGGATCGTGCCTGACGCTCCCGATCCTGGCCGTCGCCGGGCTCATGCTGTCCACCGGCGTCTCGCTCGGCTCGCTCGGAAGGCTGCTCGGAGTGCTCCGGCCCCCGGCGGAGCGGGAACAGGACGGGGAGCGGCCGTCCCGGCCGGTGCTGCGCGGGAGGGACGGGGCGTCCCGCGCCGGCGGCGCCGCGTCGCGCGCGGAAGAGGGGCGCGGGGCGGTAAAGCCTGCCGGGGAATCCCGTGGTGCGGGCGCCGCGGACGGGGACAGCGGCGGCGAAGGCTTTCGGGAAGGGCTGGGCGCCGCGCCGGACGGGCTGGGCGACGGCTTCCGGGGCGGCGGGGACGGTGGGGGCGATGGGGACGGCGCCGACCTTGCCGGCGGGGGAGAAGGCGCTGACCGGAACGGGGGAAGCCCGTCCGGGGCCGGGGGACGGGAGCGCGTCCCGGAACTGAAAATCCGCGAGAAGCCGTCCCGGCCCGCCAGGAAGCCCGCCGCGTACAAGCTCCCGCCCGCGGATCTCCTGGATCCGCCCCCGGAGGAGCCGGGAGGCTGGGCCTCCATGAGCCGCGAGGACCTCATGGCCAACGCGGCCATGCTGGAGGCCAAGCTCATGGAGTTCGGGGTGGACGGCAGGGTCATGGAGGTGGCCGGCGGTCCCGTCATCACCATGTACGAGTACCAGCCGGCCCCGGGAGTGAAGATCTCCAAGGTCTCCGGGCTCGCCTCCGATCTCTCCATGGCCATGAAGGCCGAGTCCATAAGGGTGGTGGCTCCCATCCCCGGCAAGAACGCCATAGGCATAGAGCTTCCCAACCCCGACAGGGGCCTGGTCACCCTGCGGGAGCTCATCGAGAGCAGGGAGTTCGCGGAGCTGGAGTCCCCGCTGTCGCTCGTCCTGGGCGTCGACATAACCGGATGCCCCGCGGTGACGGACCTCGGGAGGATGCCGCACCTTCTGATAGCCGGCGCCACGGGGAGCGGGAAGTCCGTGGGACTGGACTGCATGATAATGAGCATCCTCTACAAGGCGGGCCCGGACAGGGTGAGGTTTCTGATGATAGATCCCAAATGCGTGGAGCTGGCCATGTACCGGGATCTGCCCCACCTGATACACCCCGTCCTGACCGACCCGGCCGAGGCCACCACCGCCCTCAAGTGGGCCGTCTGCGAGATGGACGCCCGCTACAGGCTCATGGCGGAGAAGGGTGTGAGAAACATCCAGGGCTTCAACGAGCTGGCCGCGAAGGAAAAGGCGGCGGGCGCCGGGGACCGGGGCGGGGAGCCGACGGAGCCCATGCCGTACCTGGTCATCATCATAGACGAGCTGAGCGATCTGATGCTCACCTCCCCCAAGGACGTGGAGGTGGCCATCATGAGGCTCTGCGCCAAGGCTAGGGCCTCCGGAATCCACCTGATCCTGGCCACCCAGCGTCCCTCGGTGGACGTGCTGACCGGAGTCATCAAGGCCAACCTCCCTACCCGCATCTCCTTCCAGGTGGCCACGAAGTTCGACTCGCGCACCATCCTGGACCAGGTGGGCGCCGAGAACCTGCTCGGCAAGGGCGACATGCTCTTCCAGCCCCCGGGCACCTCGAGGCTCAGGCGCCTCCACGGGGCCTACGTGTCGGACGAGGAGAAGCGCAGGGTCACCGACCGCATCCGCGAGTACGGCCCCCCGGAGTACATCGAGAACCTGGTGCCCCCCGAGGCCGAGGACGGCGCCGGCTCCGGCGAGCTGGACCCCCTGTTCCACGAGGCGGTGGAGTTCGTGCGCGCCAAGGGCAGGGCCACCATCTCGCTCATCCAGAGGCAGTTCCGCATAGGCTACAACCGGGCCGCGAGGATCATAGAGGAGATGGAGCGCGAGGGCGTGATAGGGCCCCAGGACGGGACGAGGCCCAGGGCCATCTTCTAGGGGCGCGGCGCCTGAAAATTCCGGAGGCGCGGAGCGCCCGGCGGTTCGGGAGGCGATGAGCTCCGGAGAATTCGGGGCGCGCGGAACCCCCGGCGGTTCGGGAGGCGCGGAGCTCCGGAGAATTCGGGGCGCGCGGAGCCCCAGGCGGTTCGGGAGGCGCGGAGCTCCGGAGAATTCGGGGCGCTCAGATTCCGCGGGAAGGATTCTGCCGTTCAGGCTCCGTTCGGAAGGGAACGCGAAGCGGGCGGGCAAGACGTCAGGTGTCCGGCGGAACGCGTTTGGCGGATCAGGCATACGACGGAACAGACATTAGACAGGTAAGGATTTCGGCGGGCACGGCGCGGACGTCCGGCAGGAGCGCCGCGAGATTCCGAACCCGTACAGGCTTCGGCGCTCCCGGCGGCAAATGACGGACAGACGCTTCCCGGTCGCCTGCGGCCCTGCGGGATGAAGGGTTTCCGCTTCGTCCGGGGCCCGTCCGGTCCAGGAGTCCGCCGGACGGTCACCCTCCGGCGTCCCCGGGCGGGGGGCAGTCGAAACGGGCGAAAAGACCGGCGATCTCCGATTCCGGAGCTTCCGAGGTCATGGCCGATCCCGTGTCCGCGGAGATGAGGGACAGCTCGCTTAAGAGCTGGCCTGCCGTGTAGTCGCCGAAAAGCCCCGCCTCGTCCATCCCGCTGTGGAGCCGCGAAAGGAGCGCCAGCGCCGCGAACGCGACCAGTATTTCGCCCCAGACGCCATTGCCCCCCCGGCCGCCCGCGCCTGCGGCCCCGAAGGCGCGGGCGGAAAGCTCCGCCCTGCTTCTGAGGGCGAGCGCGTCGCGCAGGCCGGTGCGGCGGTCCGAGAGTTCTATGCTCCAGCCGCGCTCGAAAGTGAGCTCCTGGATGAGGTTGGGGCGCAGCTCCGGGACGGGGCGGCGATCCGTCCCGGGCTCGCCGAAGAGAAGGGCCCCCTGGAAGCAGAGGTCTTCCGCGCAGCGTTCCGGATCCCTCCTGGCAATCTCCAGCATTTCCATGGCGTTGAAGAGCACCGTGTCCTCTGCCCGGCTCTTGGCGTCGCGGTCGAGGAAGACGCAGGCGTACAGTTCCTTTCCCCAGAGTTCGGTCCGCACCGAGAAGCCGATGAGCTGGCCTTTGGGCGAGGCGAGTATGCTCTGGTCGTCCGCGGCGCCCGTGAGCACCTCCATGATGATTCCACGGAAGGCCGGGCAGGTCTCGGGAAGCGCCAGGGAGAAGCCCAGATCCTGCTCGCGTTCCGTGAGGAGCAGGACGTTTTCGCGGGAGCCGAGACTTTCCCCGCCGCGCAGCACCATGCCCCCCGAGTCCCCTTTGGCGGCCCTCCTGGCCGCCTCCGCGAACATCGGGGCGGAGTCCCTGTCCCCGTGCAGGAGGAACAGGTCTGCCGGAAGCCCTGACCGGGCACCGAACAGCGTGCAGACCCTCATGGCGGCGAGATCCGTCTCCGCGCCGGCCGGCCAGGGCGGGGGAGGCGGGCTGAAGGCCTGGAGATCCGTCTCGTCCAGCCTGCCGCGCCACTTCGCCAGGCCCCCGGTCACCTCCGCCCTGGACATCCGGGAGAGGAGCCCGCCGGTGTCGGGCGGGCCGGCTTCGCCTCCTGACGGGAGGAGCCGGCCCGCGGCGGGTAAGCCGAAGCCGAGAGGGGAGCCGTCCGTGCAGACGGCGCTGAAGGCGAGCGCCAGTAACCCGTTCCAGGAGTCCGGGAACTCGCTTTTCAGGAGATCCGTGAGCCCCGTCTCCGAGCTCAGGTGGCTCAGGAGGTGGATGTGCCCGTAACGCGCGGTTCCGGGTCCCGGGCCGCCGGCATGCTCCGCGGCGGGGCCGGTCCAGGAGGCGGGCCCGGGCTCTGGATCAGCATCGGCACCGGTGCCGGGATGAGGGGAGTCCTTCCGTTCCGGGGGCGTCCCGTGCGCCGGGCCGCCCCCGGCAGGCTCCCGCGCGACCTGGGAAGCATCCCGCCGCGGTACGGGGGCAGGCTCTTCAGCGGCGGGGGGCTCATCATCTGCGGGGGGAGGCTCAGCTTCCTCGGCGGAGATCTCAGCTTCCGAGGCGGCAGTCCGCACTTCCGGAACGGGGTTTTCGGCCGGGTCACGGGAAGCGTCCGCCTGCAGTCCGGAAGAGACGTCGGGGGACCAGGTTTCAGGCGGGGCCACGGGGATCCCCCGCTTCCCGGCCCCTTTCCTGACGGCCTCCGCCAGGTCTCCCGGACCCAGCCCGTGGGATGCCAGCCACTCGACGCATTTCCGGTTCAGCGTGACCGCCCCAGAGGCGGCCGCAATCTTCCCGAGGTAGGTCTGCTTCGACTTGGACCCGGCGTTCCGCACGCGGAAGGTCCTGGCGCCGTAGATGCACACGGCGTTCCTGTTTCTGAGGACGCGGGTGAAGATGAAGGCCACGGGAGCATTCCTCCTGTAGATGTACATCGTACACCTGCAAAACTCGGGGATCAACTCCGGTGGAGGTGCGGCGGCGGGTCCCGGTGGCCGAGCGGCACGGCATTTCCCCGGGCGTTCCGGAGAAGCTTCCCGATGCCGGACGCGCGGCGCATCCTTCCTGGCTACCGCTTCAGGCGGCGGGGCAGAGCTCGCGTGCGGGATCGTTTCCTCCCTCGGGCTGGCCAGGATGCGCGAATCATGCCTGCGCACGTCTGTCGGCGGCGCGCCGCCGACGGCGCCTGCCCCCTGCCCGAAGGACTGACGGCACGAGTCGGGAGGCTGATCTGTCTTACGGCGGGCTCGGGAACGGCTTAGGGGACGGACCGTGAAACGGCCGCTCCTAAAAGAATATACGACGGAATGGAAAAATTACACCCGCTTTCATGAATGGCTCTTCAGGCCGCGACGTGTCGTGCCGGTCAGGATTCGAGGGATTTCCACACGGTACCGTTTAACATCATAATTTACGGTAAGGGGGCAAGCCGGACATGAACTTATGACATTCTTACATTCTGACTACCAAGGTCACGCTCGGGGTCAGGGCACCAGACTTCCAACGGGCGGATTTCTCCGGGATGCGGCAGATCAGGCGACTCCGGAAGTGGAAGCTCGAGAACAGGAAACAGGTGGAGCACGGCGGGGCGTGGGTGTCCCGGGAATGGCGGTAGACGGTGTACGGCTGGCTGCGGAAGAATTATGATGGGCGGAAAGCGGCGTACGGCTGGCTGCGGAAGAATTATGATGGGCGGAAGGCGGCGTACGGCTGGCTGCGGAAGAGCCGGGGCGGGCGGAAGGAGGCGTACGGCAGGGCGCGGAAGAACCGGGTTGTGCGGAAGGATGCGTACGGCAGGGCGCGGAAGAATATTCACGGGCGGAAGGCGAGGTGCAGGGAGCCCCGGAAGCGCAGCGGGTAGCGGTCGGTTTCGCTGAAGGCTCAGGCCTTCCTCCTTGTTTAACAATTCTGAAAGATCCATCAGTATAAGAAATTTCAGGGGCGCTGAGTTCGCTATTCTGTAGCTATTGTAAATGTTATAAAATTATAAACATGACTAAATGTCCTGACAGAGACATAAAATTGATTCAGTGCGATAAATCATAAACAGGATGCTGCATATGACATATCGCTGTTTGCGCAATACCGGTCGGCATCGTCGTGTGTTTCAGGACTGAAGATGTCTTCTGAACAGGAGTTATTCGATCGTCCTAATCCTGTCCCGCACCCTCACTTCCAGATGCCCGGGTCGGCACCCATCTCCACCATCTTCTCCTTGGGTATGTCCAGCCAGGCAGGGCCGTCGGGCCAGTTCCAGGCTTCTTCCGGAGCGAGAATCAGCGTGAGGCCGAGGGAAGTCACGAGCGCGTGGCCGACCGAGTCCAGGCTGGCTGAAGCCGGGGCGAACTTGGCGGGTCTGGGAGGGTCTCCGGCACCGCAGCGTTGGCTCCCGTAGAAGGCCGGCGCCATCGGGTTTCCGTTTTCGCAGAATCCGCCGTAAGTCGCATTCCACAGCTTATCCAGAGAGGAATCCGGGTCAGGGAAGAGCATGCCGACGGTGAGCTCAGAGCCGTCCGGCAGCAGGTTCAGTGTGCCGTACCATACCGAACCCCTTCCTGCCCCCCTGTAGGTTTCCGCTATGAAAAGGACGCTGGAAAGCGATCCCGGGGACGGGGAGGAGCGGTAGGGGCGTCCCCTGTAGAGGACCTTCAACGGACCGGGGTAGTCGCAGAGCTTCCCCGAAGAGGCGAGTTTTTCGCCGGCTTCCATCGCGTCGGCCAGGAGCGCCGAGGTCACCGCCTGAACGGCCCTATCGACCTGGCCCCCTCCGTCGATTCCCTGGGGGTAGACCGCCTCAAGACCTAACGGCCTCGAACGGCACTCAGGGGATTGGATTAGGGCCGCCTCGCGCGACAGCCATGTTCCCGGAGGCGAGTAGGCCTTCCCCGCGAATCCGGAGAGTAGCCGCTCCGATACCGGCGCGTTGTCTCCTCTGGTTCCTTCATGCCGTTTTCCGCCGTCTTCTCCGGACTGACCGGATTCGTTCGATATCCGCACCGTCCACGATTGGCAGCTTTGCGGCGAAGCCACCCCGACCGCCGCCGAGCCCCCATGAATTTCGGAAACGTCGTCCGGGCGCTCCTCGTTCCCGTTTCCGGACGCCCAGACGGTCAGGACCATTGCCGCAGCAACGGACGCCGCCAGCGCGAGTTCCAGCCGCATAAGGTCTCCTTCCGGCATTCCGGCGAGGGGTCCGGGTGCCAGTGTTCCTTATGCAATTTTACGTCTGGCGAATGTGACTGTCCCGGACGCGACTCAAATGAACATGGCCTGACTGTCAAGTGACGTCCTTGTAAACCCATGTTTTCTTGACGCGTGATGAACATGAGGCGTGTTTTTGAACAATGGATGCGCTTCAGATTTTTACAATCCGGCAAGAAACGCTAACATCGCAAGCGACCATCCGGTCGGTTCTGTTTGTTGATGAATCCTGATTTATAATTTTTAGATTTTCTTAAATGTCCTGCCATCCCTGTGCCAGCTTGGAGATATTCTTGACGTGCGTTTAATGCCGGGAGGGCTTCTCACCTCGGAGGTACACCCTGTATCCCGGCATCCGGACTGCGCCGAGGTCTCCCCGGAAGGTGCGTTCCCCGAGGGACGGGTCCGCGAGGCGTTTCGACGAAGTCCGGGAGCAGGCCGGATGTCCGCGACGGGACGGGGGAATTTACTGCATCGACACCGGCGCTCACGTACCGGGGGAGTGCGCGGCCGCGGCGACGGCAAGGGCCGCTGCGGCAGGCGTCCCGGAACTGCACGGTTCCGCCGGGTGCGGTCATCGGAGAGCGGTTTCGGTGAAACTGGTTTCCGTTGGCGCTTCCCGCGCCGGTTCGGCCGACCGAAGCCGATGACGCAATTCGGAAATGCCGGATCCGCGTTCCGCGAGCGGCCCCCGGGGAACGGGCGGAGCTCACTGCCAGATTTTAGGATCGGCGCCCATGGCGAGCAGATCGGACTTCGGAATGTCCAGGTACTCCACGTCGCCCATGTTCGTGTAGGTCTCATAGTCGCCCAGATGCACGCTGAGCCCCAGGGATGTGAGAACGGCGTGGCCCGCCCCGTCCAGCGTCGCGTCCGGGGACTTCAGAGGTTCCGGCGGTGGCGGGATCTCCCCGCCGCCCGACACGCAGGGCAGGAAGTAGTAGAAGGCGGGCATGGTCGAGCGGTCGGTGCAGAAGCCTCCGTACACGCTTGCCCACAGGAGTGGGAGCGACTTCTCCGGTTCTGGGAAGAGCCTTTCCAGGGTTATCTCCGTGCCGTCGGACAGGAGGTTCGTGGAGGCGAACCCGCTCGAGCCCTCGGCGCCGCCCATGCTGGACTTCACGCTGAAGAGGACCGAGGAGGCGGAGGAAGACACCCTGTAGGGGGAGCTCGAGACCTTGAAGAAGGACGCGAGGGAGCTCTCCGGGGAATAGTCGCCGCACACCTGCGAGCTGGACATGAACACCCCGCTGTTGTCCCTGGCCTGGGTCAGGAAGATGTTCGCCCGGGCGGCGACAGCCTTGTCCACCGGCCCCCCGCCGTCGATGGCGCGGGGAAAGCTGACCTCGTAGTCGTAGTGGCTTTTGGAGCATCTGGGCGACACGGAACGGTGCCTGGCTGTATCGGAAGAGGCCTTGGGCGGGCGCGCGGCCTTCTTCGCGAATCCGGAAATTCCGTCCTCGGTCCATTGGGCCCGTGCCGGGCCGTCCGCGGCGATGGCGAGGGTGAAGGCGGCCAGTGCCGCGGCCAGCTTCGGGAGGTGCATACTGTCTCCTTCGGGGGGGCCCTCCGGAAGGGCGGGGGGCGTGAAAGCCGGCCGGAGCGCGGTGCCGGACCGTGCCGGCAGGTGGACCGGAGGGCCGTCGGCAGGGGGATCCTGCGCCCGGCGAGGGGGGACGGCCGGGCCTCATGAACGGGAACGGCTGCCGTCGGATCCCGTGGTCGGTGCCGATGGCATCGAGCTCCTCCCCCGGGATATCCAGGGATACGGGCCCCCCGCTAACCCGTTCGCCCCTCGGGGGCCCATGTTGACGGTCAGGCCGAGCGGGGCGAGCGCCATGTGCCCCGGTCCGTCCGGGGTCCTCGCCGAGGGAGAGAAGACGTCCGACGTTTCGGGGGGTGGCCCGATGCATGGCGGGCCTCCGCAGACTCCGCTGCCGGAGGGGTTCCGGACCCGGTGACGGGGCCGTCAGAGGTGGCTCTCGGGGCGGCAAGCGGGACGGCCGCCGAGGCCATTATCGCGCAGGATATCGAAAGAGGCATGCCGACTCCTTTGAGGACGCCCCGGCGGGCGTGTTCAGCCGGTTCGTCCGTCACCCGCCGGGCTGGCCGGGGAGCCTCGGTGGAGGGGGGCAGGGAAGGGCGATTAGGCCCTTCGCGGCGGAAGTCGGACGCACGGGATCAGCCATGTCGCATCCCCTGAGTTAAGCCCTCCGGCAGGGTGGCGGATCCGGTCGGGTAGGGGAAGAGCTTCCCGGTCGTGATCGCAGTTTCCCGGCCACGAAGTCCGGAGTCTCGCGGACGAACGCCGCAAGGGAGTTTCCGAAGGAGCGGGACAGGGAGAGCGGGGAAGTCCCCCCGCTCCCGCGAGGGGGAGCGGCGGGCGAGGTGCGCTACGGAAAGACGGCCCGTGCGTCCGTGAGGGTAACGGTGAATTGGGGAGCTTGGCGGACATTTTACGAGATCCTGGAGGGATTGTCACGCCTGGCCTTTGGCGGTTGCCGGGAACCGGCCTCAGTTTATGGCCTCTGCTGCTGAGGTTCTCCTTGAGGGTGAGGGGCTGAGGCGCTCAGCGGGCAGGAGGGCGTCCCTTTCGGAATCTCCAGCGAGCGCTCGAGCGAATGAACGAAGAACTGTTTGAGCTTGTATGGAGGCTTCCGGCCATTGCAGTTACGGCATTTCTCGAGCTATCCCGCGAGCTTGGCGTGGTTGAGGACGGGGGTTTCCCGCATCGTCCGGGTCTTTGGCGGGACAGTTCGGCCTCTCGGCCGCGGCATGACTCCCGCGTCATATTCCGGGCGCTCCGCCCTTCCTCTTCCGGGAGCGCACGGCTGGATTGCGGACTGGTCCGATGCCGGAAATATGGGTCATGAGGCGGGCGTTTCGGACTTTCGCCGTGAAGCGTCCCGCAGGTTTCATGGGCCGGTGTGTTGAACGATCGTCATGAGCGCTGGAAAGCCGCAGTCATGAGCGTGTTAAAGGTACGGGTGGGTGGTGCCTGTCGGCCAGCGGGAAAAGTCAGGGGCCGCAGATCGTTTATCGGAATGCGCCTGAAGTTGAGTTCGGTCCGGGAATCTGGCTTGAAATTTTTTGTTGACATTTGCCCGGACCGCCCCTATAGTACT
>JAISEQ010000458.1 GCA_031264045.1 Deltaproteobacteria bacterium | reverse complement strand
AAGGGATCGTGCCGGAAGGACAGGAGCGGGCCGGACAGGAAAGGGAACGAACCGGAAAAGAGCTGACCGGGAGGGTGCGGGCCGGAAGGGACCGGACCGGAAGGTTGCGGACCGGTTAGGAGGGAAGAGGACTGATCGGACGGCGGGGGAGGGGATGCAGACAGGGGCGTAAAATCGATTCAGGGGTGAAATTCCCGGCGATTGGAGCTATAATGGCTTCCTGCGGGGCTTTGTCCGGGCCCCCCGGACGCATGCTCCCTCCGCTGCTCCGGGCCGGGCCCGAAAGCCCCGCAGTCTCCCGGCCTTGCGGGGCCGGGAAAGGAGCCTTCCTTTGGCCCTGTCTTCAGCCATGTACGCCTCCTCCACGGCGCTTACGGCCTTCGGCATCGGGACCCAGGTGACCGCCCACAACCTGGCCAACGTCCAGACCGACGGTTTCAGGGCCGGGCGTACCACCTACCAGGATCTCCCGCGCTATTCGGGGACTGCGGCCCGGGTGCAGACGCGCATGGGGCCGGACGGGCCGCTGATTCCCTGGGAGGGGCTGCCGAGGGATCCCTCCACTCCCGCCTGGGTTCCCAGGGGCTATGTCGAGGGGTCCAACACCGACGTGGCTAACGAGATGGTGAACATGATAGCGACCCAGCGCGGCTACCAGGCCAACGCCAAGGTCATACCCACTGTGGACTCCATGCTGGGGACGGTCATCAACCTGAAGGTGTGAGCAGGGGCGCGCGCGCCGCAGGCATTTTTCCCCGACGCTGAGTCCCGTCCGCTTCCCTTTGACCTTTTCGCCAACGTCGCCCGCATCGCCCGCAACGAGTCCCGCCCGGTGCGGGTTTTTTCGTGTCCGGAACTTTCGCGCCGCCGGCGGCGATCCCGCGCCGTGCCGGAGTCGATCCCGTATCGCCGGGGGCGTTCCCTTCCCCGGGGGCGTTCCCTTCCGAAGCGCCGACGTCTCGGGACCCCCGCACGGGGATCCCGGGGAACATGGGCCCGTCCGGAACGCGCGGGGAGCGCACGGCGGATTTTCAGGGCCGTTCTCAGACGTGCGCCGTAAGGCGCCGCGCTCCGTGCGCGCGCCGCATGGGAGGAGGGCAACGGCAGGGCACCGCGCCCGCGGCGCCTGCCCGGAAAGGGCCGGGCCGTCCGCCGTCCCCGGCGGCCCGCCGGGGGGGGGGCGCTCCCCGACGCGCGCTCAGCGGGCTTTCTGGAAGAGCCCCAGCTTCATCTGCAGGGTGTCCATGTACTCCCTGTGCGGGTTCTTCACGAGCCTCACGACGGAGGCGGACTTCTCGGCGGCTATGCGGTCGCTGGACTCGAGCTCGTAGCTCACCTGGCCGTCTATGGTGAGAAAGATGGAGGGGGCGGTGTCGTCTATGGCCACCTCCACCTTGGAGTCCAGCGAGAGCACCAGCGACCGGCTGGACAGCGTGAAGGGGCAGATGGGCGTCATGACGAAGGCCGGAAGGGAGTGGTGGACCACCGGGCCGCCGGCGGAGAGGTTGTAGGCCGTGGAGCCGGTGGTCGTGGCCAGGATGAGCCCGTCCGCGCGGTAGCTCCAGGTCCTCGATCCGTCCACGGAGAGCCGGAGGTTCAGGACCCTCGCGGGGGTGCCCTTGTTGATTACGGCGTCGTTTATCGCCGCCGAGCGGAACAGCACGTCGTTTCCCCGGAGGACGGTGATGTCCAGGAGGCTCCTCTCCTCGAAGGAGGCCTCCCCCTTCAGGGCCGGGACCAGCAGCTCCTCGAAGCGGGAGGGTTCCACCTCGGCCAGGAATCCCAGGGTGCCCATGTTGACGGCCAGGATGGGCGTCCCGGACAGCCCCCAGCGCCTTGCCGCGTGCAGGAGGGTGCCGTCCCCCCCGAGCGAGATGACGAGCGAGGGATCCACGCCGTGCGGGAGAGGTCCCGCGGGCCTGCGGTAGCTGTTTCTCTCGACGGTCACGCTGAACGGCTCGGGGAAGCCTTTCAGGAATTCCTCGGTCCACTTCGCGAGTTCCACGCAGTTGGGGGTGTCGCGGGCGGTTATGAGTATGTCGCGCATGGGGACCTGGCTTTCGCGGGAGGGGCCCGCGGCTGGAGTTCTTCGCGGGGCGGAAAGGCTCCGGAGCGGGACCGCCGGGACGCGGTCCGGGGGAGGGGGGCGCGACCGGGAAGGCGCGTCCCGCAAATGACCCGCGGGCCCGGCGGCCGGCGGCGAGCCGGGTTTCCGGCGGCGCCGGGCGGAAAAACATGATAACCCGTAAGGGCGTCCCCGGGAAAGCCCCTCCGGGCCGTCCGGCGGGGGCGGGGACGCGGCCCGGACCGGCGCGCGGTACGGGGCGGGGCGGCAGTCCGGATGCCCGGCCCGGAGGCCGCGGGTCGGCACCGCAAAAAAAAGCCCCGCCGCTGGGGGGCGGCGGGGCTTTCAGGGGCGGGATACGGGGCGGGGAAAAGTCTTTGCCTAGGCCTTCACGAGCCCGGCGCGGAAGGCCTTCAGGTAGCCGCGGCAGCCCTTGTCCTTGCCGGCCAGCGCGACCGCGCCGGCGATGGTGCCCATCATGGCGTTGTCGAGCGGGTCGATGATGGCGCCGTCCAGGCCCTGCAGGACCGCCTGGCCCATGAAGATCCTGTTGAGGAACTTGCGCTCGGGGAGGCCGAAGCTGATGTTCGACAGGCCGCACATGATGTGGACGCCCGTGAACTTCTCCTTGATCTCGGTGACGGCCTTCAGGAACTCGATGCCGAAGGTGTAGTCGGTGCCGACCGGCTGGACCAGGGGGTCGATGTAGATGTTGTCCAGGGGGATGTTCAGGCCG
>JAISEQ010000411.1 GCA_031264045.1 Deltaproteobacteria bacterium | reverse complement strand
CCCCCCAGATCTCGGGCCGCTTTCGCCTGCCCCCGGACAGCCTCCCCTCCGCTCCCGTTACGCCATCCACGGCACCGGAACGTCAACCCGCCTCCACTGGTTCGCCATTCCCTCCGCCGGGTCTGCCTCCGGTCCGCCTGAAGATCGACTCCATCCCGACACCGGACAGCCCCCCCTCGTGCCCGTGAACGGATACTCATTTTGTATATGCCAAAACAATATGTTTTAAGCAATGTTCATTCAATTTATATCTAAAATCCTAATCACGGCGATGTTAAATTTCTTTAGTTTTTCTGAAACGATATCTTTAACTGCGTATGAAGAACTGAATTTTTTCAAAAGTTTATCAGCTGAATAACTTCTGTTCCGCACGTGGTTCTTGCCGCATGTGGAGACAGCAACGGCATGAATCTGGATTTTTTGGAAACGTCAGGCAACAGGTATCCTTATCTATGATTTGTCGGAAAGCAATTTTTATGCAGGAATCAAGTTTTCTATCAATGGTTGGAGAAATTTATACTATGAATTGTTTAGTTTTAATATTGGATTTAGCATATTTAATTTCAGTTATCATAATACTGTCTTTAGGAGTCGTGATGACCAAATCGATGATGCCTTTGGACATCTTGCGTTCGGAATTCGTATCACAACCAAATATCCTGAAGAAAGAAAGATAAAATTTGTGATAAAATGAATCCATTTCTAGGTGTAGTGAAAAATGTATCACGTCAAGAAAACTTTTCAGGATTTTTTCTGCAACTTCAAAGCAAGTTTGACAGAAGGCGTTGCAGAATTATTTGCACATATCCTGATTAAAAATCATCATTGATCTGGGAAACTACAGGTATTACACGGGAATCAACATAATTATTCATGATCGTTAAACTGAATTCATGGTTTGGTATCGTTAGGATAATTCTGGATATATCATCAGAAATATGCTTGGTCCGAACAGTCAGGTATCCTGCCTGGAGCAACATCGCAATTGGATCGGCGTTGCCACCATCTTGGATGTCAATTTGACCGCTGAACATTGACGTCCCTTTAAAGACGGTCGCGATTGAGATCAAAATTCCGGAATATATGAAGGAACCGTGATTAAGTCGGCGAGGCTGCACTGGACTGTTTGCACTCACCAGTCTGAGGGTCCTGGGAGACAGAGGATGATTGAATGCGCACCAGATATTGGGGGTGGTGGCTGACTGATCGCCATTTTCGGTCGCCATCGACCATGACATGATGTGTCTGGATCAAGACGGTCGCGGCTCCGGCAGATGTCTTCACGGATGTTCAGAGCTTAACCTGAGGTTCCGGCGGTTCCGGCTGAAAGCCGGTCCCGGCGAGGTGGCGGAAGCCGGTTTTGAAAGGAAGCTTCCAAAAACGGGGTCTAGGGCGTTTGTCGGGAAAACGCGGGCTCCGTCATGGGCGGCGCTGAAAGAGGCCCGTGGCGGGACGCAGGGAGAGTTGGCATGCGGACATCTTCCTGCCCGTAATAATGTCCGATAATGAGTGTTATGTAAACTAATTGCCGCCTGCCAGACGAGAGGCCGCCATGATCAAATATCTATATTTTATGTATATATCAAAATTTTTCTCTCTATTATCACATTAAATTGCTATAAAAAAATATTTATATATTGATATAGATATATGATTTTATAATTATATCTGGAGAGGACAGGAAATTTTCGTGCCCGTTCACGTGATAAGTTGATTGCCTGAGTCTATGGTGTCGATCCGGCACCATCCTGGAGGCGGTCCTGGGTTATGAGGTGGTGGATGGTGGTGGTCCATAGACCAGTGGTTGAGGAGGTCTTCTGCCCCGTAAACGGATACATGCCGGCTTTCCCAGGTGCCCCGGCCTATGAAAGGTGCGCCGGGCCGTCCCGTTGCCCGTTGCGGTCATCCCTGCGCAAAATTGAGATGCCCCCCTTTTCCTGGACACCTTCTTTGATAAAATAGAAGGATGAGGAACCGCAACATCTAGTAGTCCACTGAAAGGAGTTTCCGTGGGCGACATGCAGTTGGTCTTTTCTGGAAAGCTCTGTAGCGATAATTATAGAAACGGAGAGTGTCGCTGACGCTTCAGGTCATTGCCGTTCACAAGCTGGGGCCGAGGCCTTGCCTTTAGTGGTCTGGCCGTCTCATGACCTTCTGTCTGAAAGCTTTCGCGGGGAGTCAGTCGGAATCGGACAGCGTCATAAACAGCGCTGGTGAAACTGTCGGCACCGGACCGTCTTATGAAGGGTTAGAAAACAATATTTTTCTTTTGCACTCAGAAATAAAAGTCACCTTGAGACAATAGAATCACCTGATACAGTCTAAAATATTATTGAATCCAATCGCCTCGGAATCATATGGAATTTCGCGTAAAGGACAGGAATCTTTGAAAGATACCACTGGAAACTTATTGATGATGCCGGCTTAAAGGATCCAGTCTAATACCCCTGCTCTTCGGAATCACGATTGAGGACAGCTGATGCTCGATGACACTCCGGAAAAGGGATGCGGACCGGGACCTCCATGCTGGCAGACAGTGACATTTCGGTCAGGTACGCCGGGCCGGGCCTGGGGAACAGCCGGAGACCACGGAACGCCGCCTGATGATGCCGCGAGGCTTCCCGCATTAATATAATCCGGACACGCCGCAGCTGGTTCTGGCGGCATCAGGGGGTTCCGGAAGATGACGGCGAAGCCGTTCTTCAAGGATGGGCTGGAAACCCACATATCGAGTCCCAGAGGATTACGCTCCACCGCTGAACCGTCATCGCGGGGACGCCCCGGTGACGGTCCGACGCGCTTCCTCCGTTGCCGTCCGCCTCATCCTGCCGGATGCCGGACCATATAGCCTCCTCAGGATACATCCAGCGCCTCAGGCAGACAGCTCAGGACACTCGCCCGCCTGACCCCGCGCCGGGTGTCCGCCTATTGACTTCCAACCGCTTTCGTTTTAGAACCGTACTAACGGCTATAGCCATCGGCGGCCCCGAAAAGCCCCGCCCAAGATCTCCAGGATCCATGCACTAGTCTCCCCGGCGGCCTTGACGGAAGATGCCATGACAACCGGCCACCCCCCGGAACCCGCCCGGCCTTCAAAGCGGCCCCCGGAGCATCAAGGCCGTCCGAGTCGACATAGCCTTCCCAGTTCGGCCTTTCCCGGCTCAGGCGCAAACATCAATCGTCAAGGCTGGCCTCGGAGCCCTTCCCTGCCCCGAGACGAGGGGCATCGCCCTTCCCTGCCCCCCGGACACGGGTTGTGCCTTCACCGACTCCCAAGGGATATCCCTTCCGGGAGCTTCCGGGAACCGAAGCCCCGCGCCTGGACCTGCCCGCGCCCCGGACCCTCCCCGTTCCCTATCCCAGCAGGAGCCCTTATGCCTTTAGACTGCCCCCCGGCTTCTGGCAAAATCATCACGCGGTCCGCATTCCGCTGTCATGAGGACCGGCCTCAAAGCTCCCCAGGCCATCCCTCTGTCCCCCCCAGACGGCTCCCGGATCCTTCACGGCCCCTTATCCGATCCCCTAGGACCTCCTGCGGGCACTGCCCTGACCCTTCCAGGCGCCCGGCCGGGGCTGGAAAGCCGGCACACTCCCCTACCAGGCGGCCGAGGCCGCATTACCGCGTCGCAAGGAGCAATGCTCATGAATAACCACGCGGCCACCCCCACCAGGAAAAAGACCCTCGCAATAGCCGTAACCGCCGTTGCGGTGGCGCTCGTCGCCGCCGCATATTTCCTCGTCCTGAGGCCCTCCGGAGAGGAAGCGACCGTCTCCTCCGGCGCTCCCGGCTCTTCCGGAGCTTCGGCGCCTGCCGCATCCGGGCCCGGAGCTACCGGGAGCGGACCCGCCCCTGGCGCCTACGGCACACCGTCAGGGGGGCCCTCCGGACCGGAATCCGGAGGCAGCCCCTTCCACATCGGGCTCATCACCCAGACCGACGTCCAGGGAGGCGACACGCTGGCCTTCGTGAGGGACGTGGTGGAGGAGTTCGGGGACGCCAATACCGGCGGCATGATCCGCCACGTTACCTATCCGGACAACTTCCTGGCGGAGCTGGAGGCCACCAAGGCCATCATCACCTCCATGGCGGACGACCCGAAGATGAAGGCCGTGATCCTTTTCGAGGGGGTGCCGGGCACTGCGGAGGCCTTCAGGGAGATTAGGGCGAAACGCCCCGACATCCTCCTCTACGCTGCCGAGACCCACGAGGACGCGGCCCTGATCTCCCAGGCGGCGGATCTCGTGGCCACGGCCGACTTCATATCCCGCGGGTACCTCATCCCCTGGACCTCCAAGATGCTGGGGGCGAACGCCTTCATGCACATCTCTTTTCCGAGGCACATGGTGGACGAGTCCTTCTCCCGCCGCAGGGCGCTCATGGAGGAGGCCTGCAAGGACCTGGGGCTGAGGTTCATCTACGAGGAGGCCCCGGACCCCCAGGGGGAGGGCGGGGTTCCCGCCGCCAGGAGCTACATCGCGGAACACGTGCCCCTGTGGCTTGACCGCTACGGCCGCGACACTGCATTCTTCGCCACCAACAACGCGCACACGGCGCCTCTCATCAAGGGCGTCCTGGAGCTGGGGGGATATTTCCCCGAGGCCGACGAGCCGTCCCCGCTTCTGGGCTATCCCGATGCCCTGGGGCTCGACCCGGAATCGCTGGGGAGGAGCTGGCCGGAGATAGTCTCGAGGGTGGAGGAGGCCGTGGTGGCCGCCGGGGGCGAGGGTAGGCTGGGGGCCTGGACCGCCTCCCTGTCCGCCTCCCACGTGAGGGCCATGACCCGCTTCGCGGTGCTCGCGGCCTCTGGAACGGTGGATCCGAGAAACGCCAAGGCGCTTCTCGACTGCTACAGCATGTCCACCCCCGGGGTCCACTGGAACGGGTCGCCCCTCGCCGACCCCTCGGGACGGGAGTACTCCAACATCCTTCTCGTCTACCAGGACAACTACATCTTCGGCAAAGGCTACTCCGGCACGACCAGCCTGGAAGTCCCGGCCAAGTACCGTGGCCCCTCGGTGCCGGGCGCCGCGGCGGGGCCGCTGTGGGACTTCAGGATAGCCATCGCCACCGGCTCCAAGGAGCAGGGTTCGGACGATCCCATCGGAGCCGAGGAGATGATAAGGCGCTACGGCCGGGCCGAGGACGGAGGGCTCATCAGACACGTTGTGTACCCCGACAGCTACTTAAACGAGCCCGAATCGACCTCCGCCCTGATAGACTCCCTGGCCGACGATCCCCTGGTAAGAGCCATAATAGTGAACCAGGCCATACCGGGCACCGCCGAAGGCTTCAGGAGGGTGAAGGCGCGGCGTCCCGACATCTTCTGCCTCTCCGGGGAACCGCACGAGTCGCCTGAACTGATATCGGTCTCGGCTGACATGGTGGTCGCGGCCGACTACGTTGCCCGTGGGTATCTCATCCCTTACTCGGCCAAGGAGCTCGGGGCCACGGCCCTGGTCCACGTGACCATCCCCAGGCACATGACCTACGATTCCATGCGGCAGCGGGCGGCTGTCATGGAGGTGGCCTCGAAGGATCTGGGCCTCGATTTCCACATCGAGATGGCTCCTGACCCCATCGGACCGGCAGGCGTCGAAGGGGCCAGGGCCTTCATCAGCGAGAACCTCCCCAAGTGGCTCCAGACCTACGGCAAGAACACGGCATTCTTCGCCACCAACGACTCCCACACGGAGCCCCTGATTGCCGGCATCTCCGACTCCAGCGGCTTCTTCATCGAGGCAGACATCCCATCGGCGGTCATGGGCTTCCCCGAGGCCCTGGGCGTGGACGTGGCCCCGCTGATGGGCCAGTGGCCGGAGCTCCTCAAGACCGTTGAGGACGCGGTGACGGCCCGCGGAGCGGGAGGGAGGCTCGGGACCTGGGCATATCCCCTGGGCTTCACCCAGTCCGCAGGCCTGATCGAGTTCGGCAAGCTGCTAGCGGAAGGCCGGAGCCAGATTTACGACGTGGGTGCCATCATAGAAAGTTTGGGGCTCTTCTCCCCCGGAGCCCACTGGGCCGGGACCTTCCTGAACGATCCTGTGACGGGAAACATGGTGCGCAACTATCTCCTGGTCTACCAGGACACCTACGTCTTCGGAAAAGGCTACATAGCCACCACCAAGGTGGACGTGCCCGAGAAGTACTTCTCCATAGTGCCGCCGCCCCAGGCGGCGGAGTGACGCGCGCGTGTCGGCCGCGAGCGCTGTAAAGGACGGCTGGAAGCTGGTCCTTCTGGTCCTGTGCGCGTTTCTCGCCACGACTGCGGCAAGCTACGTCTACGTGAGCTCGGTCATGCGCCGCCAGATAGACCTCCACTCCAGAAGCGAGCTCATGGTCTACCAGGAGTCCCTCCGGAGCCTGATCCAGGCCAACGAGGACGCCCTGGCGCATGCCGTCTCGGTCATGAGCATGGCCGTGGACCGGGACGCCTCCGCCCAGGAGAGGCTCCGGATACTCCGGACCCTGACCGACGTCTACTCCGGCCAGAAGGACATAGAAGGCGTCTTCCGATCAGTCTACGGTTTTCTGGACGGGAGCTTCATAGACGGTTCCGGGCTGGTGCCGGGCTCCTTCTTCAACCCCAAGACGGCGCCCTGGTTCCGGGGCGCGCTCCTGACACAGGGATTCCACCACACCGAGCCCGCCTTCGATCCGCGCATAGGCCGCGCGGTGGCGACCATTTCGACCGTCGTCTACGATGGCCGCCGGGAGAGCCGCGGGGTGATGGCGGTGGACTACCTCATCGCCCCCATAGTGGACCAGGTGGCGAGGCTGAAGGTCGGGGACTCTGGCTTCGGGTTTCTGGCCGACGACAAGTGGAACCTGCTCGCCTTCCCGGACCCGGACCAGGTGGGAAAGCAGCTCTCGGGGGTCCCTGGCTTTGCGGGCGTGGCGGAACGGCTGGCCGGCGAGCCGACCGGGGCGGTGAACATCGAGCGGTTGGAAATAGGCGGCTCGCTCCACATCGTCTTCTTCACCGCCATGGAGAACGGCTGGCACCTGGGAGTCGCCGCGCCGGAGACCTTCTACTACGGCGAGGCCAACGCCATGCTCCCGGCGATCTTGGCCATCAGCCTGACGCTCGCGGCGCTCCTATCCGTGGTGCTCATGAGGCTGAACATCGCCAAGACCAGATCCGAGGAGGAGAGCAGGCTCAAGTCGTCTTTCCTGGCACGCATGTCCCACGAGATCCGCACCCCCATGAACGCCATAATAGGCCTTTCCGAGCTGGCCGAGCGTGACTACGGGACACCCGTCTCGCTGGGCTACCTGGCCGACATACGGAAGGCCGGGGGGAGCCTCCTGGGAATCATAAACGACATACTGGACCTCTCCAAAATCCAGTCCGGGAAGTTCCGCCTGGCTTCCGAGCACTACCGCACCTCCCGGCTCATATCGGACGTCCTGTCCGTGTCGGGGGTGAAGGCCCGCGAGAAGGGACTCGCGCTGGAAAGCGTGGTGGACCCCACAATCCCACGGGGTCTCGTGGGCGATCCCCTGAGCGTCCAGCAGGTCCTCCTGAACCTCCTCTCCAACGCCGTGAAGTTCACAGCCAAGGGCCGCGTGAAGCTCACCTGCGGCTGGGACCGCCTGGATCTGCGACAGATCCTCCTGGTCTTCACCGTGGAGGACACGGGCGAGGGCATCAGGCAGGAGGACATCGAGAGCCTTTTCGGCGACTTCGTGCGCGTAGAGGACTGGAGGCACGGCTCTCACGTCGAGGGGACTGGCCTGGGGCTTTCCATATCGAAAAGCATCTGCCGCATGATGGACGGGGACATCGCGGTGGAGTCGATCTACGGCCAGGGTTCCGCATTCACCGCCACCTTCCGCCAGGAGGCCTACGATCTGAGCCCAATCGGGGACGCCGAACAGCCCGACGATTCGGCGGACGCTCCCTCCGGCGCCTTTGTCGCCCCCTTCCGGGCGCCGGGATGCTCCATGCTGGTCGTGGACGACATCCGCACCAACCTCGTCGTGGCGGAAGGGCTCCTGTACCCCTACCAGATGCGGGTGGTCACCTGCCAGACGGGCGAGGAGGCCCTGGAGGAGTGCCGCAAGTCCCGCTTCGACGTGCTTCTCGTGGACCAGATGATGCCCGGCCTGGACGGCTACGCGGTCATGAAGCTCGTCCGGGAGATTGACGAGCACTACCGGACCGCCCCCATAGTCGCCTTCACCGCCAATGCCGTGGCGGGCACCCGCGAGGCGCTGGTGACCCTGGGCTTCACCGACTACCTGTCCAAGCCCGTGAACTCGCGGGAGCTCTGCGCGATTCTCGAGAGATGGGTCCCCGAGTCCATGAGAATCCCCGCCGGGGCAGCCGGGGACGGGCAGGCTCCCGCCCTGATGCTGTCGGCGGACGATGCCGTATCGAAAGGGCGCGGCGGGGAAGGCGGGCCGGACGATGACGCAAAGGCGGACCGTGGTATGCCGGCCTCCGGTTCCGGTAAGGAGGGTTCAACGGGGGGCTTTCCCGCCGAAGCCTCTGCCGGCGTGAACGATCCCATCGGCGTAGGAAGCAGGGAAACCGTCCCCGGGCCCGGCACCGCCGCTGGAAACGGAGAAGCTGTCTTCGGAGCTGACCGGCAGAACGGTAGAGCGCCCGTTGGCCGGACTAGCGGAGGTTTCGGAGCTTCCACAGGGTTCGGAAGCCCTGCCGAAGCAGCTGTCGGAGGACCTGCCGGGGGAACCGAGACAGGCGGCCTTTCCGTTACAGCGGGATACGGCCGAGCTGGCGTATCCTCCGGAAATGTCGGGAACCCGCTAAAGTTCAGTTCCGCTGGCCCCACGGGCGGCGCTGATAACGCGGGCACCGCTGTAATCGCGAGCGGCACCGGCAACGCGGGTGCCGCTGGAATCACAGGCGGTACCGGTCACGCGGGTGCCTCTGACAACGCAGGCGGCGCTGACAACACGGGCGGCACGGACACCGCTTCCCCAGCCCCGTCAAGGAACGGGGACGCGGGCACCCTCCCCTCCTCCGGCGATTCGGATCGGTCCCGCCCTGTCCATGCGGGGCTCCCACCCGCCCTCTACGGACTGCCGGGATACGACCCTGAAACCGGACTTGGGCGCACAGGAGGTTCGCCTGGCGTTTACCTGAAAGTCCTGAAGGTATTCCTCACGGATGCGGAAGATTACCTCAACTACGCAGACGCCCGTGAACCCGGAGATCCAGAATTCAGTTTAGTAGACCTGAAGGCGAGGACACATGCCATAAAAAGCGCCCTGGGAGGCATCGGTGCCACCGCCCTCCAGGCCGAGGCCCTGTTCCTGGAGACCTCAGCCAAAGCCGGAGATTCCGGGCCGGTCAAGAACGGGAGGCTCGCGGCATTCGAAGCGGAACTTGCCGAACTGAAGGAACACATATCAGCCGCGCTTTCGCGGCCTTCCGGCGGTATCGGGCCCTTGGCTACCGCTGGGTCCTTAACCTCTGGCACCGTGAGTTCCCCTGTGGAACAGTACATCCAGCCGGGAATTGGAGCGGTTGCGGAAGCCTCTCGGACAGACACGGGTATCCATGCCCCTGATGAGGCCGAGGGAACTCCTGCCGCAACAAGGAAGTTCGGTGCGGCAGGTGTTCTTGCCGCAGGACAAGATGAGCTCTCTGCCGCAACATCAGGCTTTACCGGCAAGGGGAACGGAGAGAAAGCCACAGAATCCGGGGCCGGGGACATTACATGCAGGACGTTCGATGCGACCGGAGTGACAGCTGGCATAAGCCCCGAAGACCTGGCCGAACTGAGGAGCGCCGTGGCAGAGGGCCGTCTCGGGGACGCGGACAGGCTCATTGACCGCCTTAACGAGAACGATGGGGGGGAAGGCGGGGATTTTCTGGACAAAGTCTCAGATCTCATCCTGGTGTCGGATTACCAGGAGGCGATCAGACTCATGGATGAGATCTCCAGCACTACCGGAACGAAATAGATAAGATCCGTGCCGCCACTATCGAATTCGGAAGAAAAGGAGGTTTTCATATTGATAGGCAACTGACTGTCATGGACACAATGGACTCTGTTCAAGTCAGATGTTGGCTTCAATTTCCTCCTCTTAAATGCATTTTGTTACTGTTCAGCTGAACCAAAAAGAACAGAATCACATAAAACACCTGATTATCTCTGATAGATTATCTTGGCATGCCCCTGGAGTAATATGCAAAATTTAATTTCGAAATTGAAAGAAAGCAATATCTCATTTGTCGTGGTTTGTTTGATTCCTGTTATATATTCTATTTTGTATTTAAAATTCCTTGGCGTAAACGCATTGCATGCCGATGATTTCACTCAAATTCCATTTGCGATGAACGCCGGCCTCGGAATAAGCGACTTTTTTGCACGCCACGATACACATATAGAATTTTTCTCGAGACTGGTCTTGGCTCCAATTTTACGAGTTACTTATCTGAACGTATTATGGCTCCTTTGTGTAGTTTATCTTCTTCTGAACGTCCTGTATGCCTTACTGGTTTCGCGCAACTTGAAAATTGGCGGCAGAGTCCGTGATTTTGTGGTGCCGCTTTTCGCCGGGATGGTCATTTTTCATCCCATGCAGTTCAGCAACCTTCTCTGGGCCTCAGCGATCATAGTTGCCATGAGCGTATTTTTTTCATGCGCATCCATGTATTTCTTCCAGAGCATGTTCATGAACCTTAACTCATCTAAGTCGTCAAGGATCATTAGTTTCACTTTATGTTGGTCATGCGCAGTTATTGCTGCATTCTCGCAGACTCAAGGTCTAGCAATATGGCCAACTATCACCATTGTATGGATTTTTCACGAAAGAAAGTTTGCACTTAAGAACCCGCTGTTTTATATCTGGCTTGCATCATTCATATCCTGTTACATGATGCACATGATACAAACAGTTTCTGCTGAATCATCTATTTCAGCAGTAATTCATAATCCTATCACTCTAATATTATATTTTCTTTCATTTTTGGGAAACTATACCCATTACCTTCTATTCGGTCTTTTTATTTTCTGCATTTCCATTGCCATCATAACTGATTTCATATGCTCAAACCGGGTTAAAGATCTACTTTCGTTATCTCTGATAATCAACTACATGTTGGTAGCTGCTTTGACAGGGGTCGGAAGGATGCAGTTAGGAATATACCAGGCTGACAGTTCCAGATATGTTGGCTTCAGCCTGATGGTCCTTTTGGGATGTATTAATTATATTCATTCCAACAATAATTTCCCGATTAACAGGTTCAAAATTTTCAATCGATTAAATTTTAAGACTATCGAGATAATTCTTGCCTTGGTGTTGATAGCAAGTTTTTCCGTTGGAATCCATAAATCATTAAACTTTTCAGAATTCATGTAGAAAAACAAATATTATATTCTTACTTATGATACTCAGCCTGACCGTCTCCTGATGAAAGTCATGCCAGGTGAAGCAGATCGTATGAGAATTCATGGAGAGAGACTTAAATCAAGATCACTCCATGTTTTTCATAATTTCGATGACCCCATCAAACTAACAAGCAGCATGCAGGTTATTCCACTCAATAATTATACAGATTATATCATTATCGAAGAAA
>JAISEQ010000382.1 GCA_031264045.1 Deltaproteobacteria bacterium | reverse complement strand
GTTCCGGGGGAATCCGCCGAGTGAGATTCCGTGTCCCGGGCATCCCGCGTCCCATCAGGCTCCGCATTCGGCCCGCTACCCCGACATTGAATCGGGGGAGGGCAGTAGTGTAAAGGTTTTGCGGGGCCTTGGCCCCGGGGGGACAGTAACATGCGTCGGCGCGGCATGAGGCGGCTTCCATGGGTCGGGGTGCCGTGGTAAGCCGGCATGTATCCGTTTACTGGGCAGAAGACCTCCTCAACCACTGGTCTACGATCCACCTCCCGCATAGCCCATGACCGCCTCCGGCCTGATACAGGACTATCCAGTTGACTCCGGCAAACCAACTTATCCCGTGAACGGACACCGAACAGGATCCGAATCCGCCCATGACCGGATATGATTCCCCTCCGTATCGGCCCGGAGCCTGATCTGGGTCGGTTGAAACAGGTCCCAATCATCTTGTCGCCATCTCCTGGTCCGGACAAAACCGGGCACCAGCCGACTCCGGAGCATTATCGAATCGGATCCGATTATGAATCGAATCAGAGTCGGACACGATTCAGATTCGAATCAAATCAGAGTCTGAAACGAATCGCGTTCGAGCCAGGTCTGAGTCTGTTCCGAGTCAGACTCGAGTCCTGCCCGAGTTCTGTCCGAGTCTTGTCCGAGCCTGATCCGGGTCGGTTCGGGCCGAATCCGAGCCGCCTCCACGTCGGGCACCCCGATTCCCGCCCATATCTCAGGAGACGGCCCGGGCAACTTCCCTTGAAGGTTTCGGGATGAAGCCGGACGGTACGGTGATGAACTGCGGAATTCTGACGCCTCCGAAACTCCCCGCGCCATGCGGATGTCCGACGGTATCAATGTACTGCCCCGCGAATCGCGCAGGACCCCGCCCGCCGAACTGCCCTCCCTCCTCCCGCCGAACCGGATCCTTCCCGACCAGCTCTCTCCCGCACCGGTCTTTCCCGAGGCATCCGGGCCGACACCCGGCACTGGCGGACCGGAAACCTGAGGGAAGCCTGGCTGAAGGCGCGGAAGGCCCGACAGGCACTTTCGGGCGGGGACCGTCCACGGGGCTTCCTTCCGGACGGAAATCTTGGCCCGGTTCTTGAATTGCCTCTGAACGGCAACGCGGCCCCGCGCCGGAAGCTGACCGCCCCGAAGGTCTGGTCCCGGGGCGGAAAACGCCCGGCAGGCGCGCGGCCGAAACAGGAAGGAAACAGCCATGAACGCCGTAACGTCCCCCAGGAACCTCCCCCTGCCGTCCAGGCCGCCCGCCTCCCGCGACTCCTCGCTGCGCGAGGAGCTCCTGGGGGAAATCTTCGGAAGGGGCAGGGAGCGCAGGGCCAAGGCCGAGGCCCCTCCGGAGCCCCCCGCGAGGGCTCAAATCCCAGCAGCGGGAAAAGGTCACTATGTCGATCTCTACGTCTGACATGCCCGGCGTCAGCCGCCCCGCCCCCCCCTCCCCCCCCGCGCCGCTCTACGTACCCGGGGGCCGGGTGAACCGTTTCGAGTCCGAGGTCGTCTCGAAGCTCTGCGGAGCCTGCGGATGCCTGACCGTGACCGAGCTCCCGGGCGGGCTGAGGCCGCCTCTGGAGCTCACCTGCGATCCGCCCCCGCGAATCCTGCCGGCCTTCCCGGACGCGGACGGTTCCGGCGACGGGGACGCTTTCCCCGCGGACGGTTCCGCCGATCCCGGCCCCTCCCCCCCCGTCGGCGGCACCTCTTCCCCCGTCGGCAACGGCAACTCTTCCCCCGTCGGCAACGATGCCGGCCGCGACGAATATCCCCCATTTTCAGGCGGCGTGGGCTCAGCGGTCCGCCCGGGCGGATCCTCCAGCCCCGCCGACGACAGAAATCCCTCCGCCGGGAGCACCCCTGGCACCCTCCCGTGCGATCTGGCGCTGTCCCGCCGTTTCGGGAACCCCGGGGCATCCGTTCCCGACCCGGACGAGGTTGCGGACGAGCTCTCGCTCCTCTTCTCGCTGTCCTGCAGGTACGCCGTGGCCCTGTACCCCGCGGGGGCCGGGACCAGGATAGGCCAGATAGCCTCCGGGCTCTGGCGGCCCTTCACGCTGGAGGGCTTCGTGCCCCACCGCTTCACCGAGACGTTCCACGACCGGGGGGAGTCGTCCGGAGGCGACTTATACATATTCGCGCTTGAGGGGGAGCCGCTGCCGCTCCCGTTTACGGCGCCCGGCGGCAGGCATGCCCGCCGCTCCCCCTGCGGAAGCCCTTCCGGAAACCCCGAGGATCCCGAGATGCTCCTGCAGGCCGTCAAGGAGCTGGCATCCAGGGGAGAGACGGGCAAGGCGGTGCCGCTCCTCTCGAGACTGGCGAGGATGCGGCCTGAGGACACGAGGCTCAGGCTCAACCTGGGGTACTTCCTCCTGAACATCGGAAGCCTCCTGCCGGCCGCCGAGGCCTTCCGGAGCGCGCTCGCGGACGAGCCCGACAACGGCGAGGCCAGGAGGGCCCTGGCCGGCATTTTCCTCCACCTGAGGGACTGGGCCGGACTGAGGCCATTCCTTCCCGAGCTCATGATCCTGAGGACCTCCAGTCCCAGGGTTGCCGAAATCTGGCCCGAAATCAGAAAGGGCTTCATCGAGCTGGAGCGGGGCGCCTGAGGCGGACGTACCTCCGTCCCCGCACGAGCCCCCGGCCCGGAAATTTTCGAGCGCGTCCCGGAATTCCTCCGTGCATGCGACCCTCCGTTGGAAACGGCTCTCACGCTTGGAACATGGTCACTCCTCAAGCGGGAAGCGGGCCGGAAGGCCGGGGTGTCCCGGTCCTCCGGCCCGCTTCAATTTCAAATGCCGAATCCCCTGGAGCCCTGCGAAACGCTACCGGAGACCCGGACCGTCCCATCTCGGACCGGGATGTCGAAACAGACATGACCAGGCTTCCGGGCCGGAGGAGCATTTCACTCTCCTCCCCGTGTCGACCGGGGGCACCCACGTGAGCGACGTCCACCCACGTGGTCGGGCCCCTCATCGCCTGCCTGGAGATGACGGGCGTCCACGCGGAGCTGATCCTGGCCAACGACGCCCGCAGCACCCCCCACAAACGCAGGCTCGCCGGGGAGTGCGGCACCGACATGGTCACGTCGGTGCCCGGCGGGCTGAAGGACCCCCCGGCGACCGTGAGCAGGGGCGGGGACGCCGTGAACGTCAGTTTCGACAAGACCTCGTCCGCACGGACTGCAGGTGCCGGGGTCGGTGCCCCCCGGCGCTCGGGAAGCGGAGCGCCTGCGGGATGAGGTGCGGCCCGGCCGACCTCGAGGCCGCCAGGAACCGCGCCAGGAACGGCAGGCCCGAGAACGTCGCGAAGGCCGGGCGGCGCAACGGCGTCGAGGGCACCGCCAGCGAGCGGAAAAGGGGCACGGAGGCCGGCAGGATGGGTCCGGGGAGACCGCTGGGTGAAAGAAACGATCTGCCTTAAGATGTTCAGCGAAACATCATGAGGTTCAACGGCTTCCGCCTCGACTGCGAGAGGATCCGGCGGCGGCCATGAGACGTTGACCGGGGTGCGCGCCAACCCAAAAGGTCTCACCGCCAGGATAGGAACTTGAAAGTCAGGAGACAGACAGAAGACTAGCCCAAAAGTGAATTTCTAGGGCAGACAGCCCGGCTGAGGGGGTCAGCAGCGGGGGAGGTGCGCCCCGGTACATTTTTTTTGCCCGAATTGCCCGGCCGCCCGGGAGCCGCGGATACCACCTCGATCGCGGGGCTGTCGACTTCGCGGGGGAGGCGCCGCGGGATCAATTTCAGCCTTGATGGCGGACGGCGGGGAAACATTTCGCCATATCGCCTATCGCCTTGACGCAGGAAACGGAAATTACTATATTATATTTTGGATGATGCCTACGTTTTCAAGTGCATACCCCTTTTGCTATTCTCGGATTTCTGTCAAGACGTGTCAACATTCCCCTGGGATTGACACTTGACTTCAAATTGACACTTGACTTCAAGAGGTTTCCAGATAGACCAACAGACTTGCAATGTTTTGATTCGGCATCAAGAGACGTTTTTTGCCAACGAACTGGCTTTATCGGCTATTAATGGGATGATAGGTGTCGTTTCCAGCCAATTGCGTAGCCAGTCCGGTTTGACTCCAGACCTGAAACGTGAAGTGGAAAACAAGTTGAACTTGCTTTATAGCGAGTACCACCTATTTTATTCCGGTGACAAGGCGATCATGAGAAAGGCTTTGGACGAGTATGCCCCGTGCCTCAATGTTATTTTTTCCAGGCCGCTAACGCCAGTGATGCTATAATAAGCAAATGATACCCGATTGCTTCAAACCGACTCCGTTTCAGCATGAGGATGTTTTTAACAGCCTCAAGGAACAGGTTTTTTCGAATAGGAAACCGGTAGACGGGCCTTTGGCGATCATAATAGGAGGTCAACCTGAGGCAGGCAAGACAAATTTGATCCTTGCTTCTAAAGTATTGCAAAATGATAACTGTATAGTGATTAACGGTGATAATTACCGGGAAAGGCATCCCTGGTTTAGCCAAATAGCTTATCAAAACGATAAGAATATTACAGAATATACTGATCCGAATGTCAGGGATTGGACAAGTCGGTTTTAAGCCATTCGATAGATAATTCTTATAACACCATTCTGGAGATCACCCTGCGTCAACATGGACCTATATCAGCCACGATTGAAAAATTACACAACCTAAATTATAAAGTCCAGTTAAAAATTCTGGTCGTAAAAATGGAGTTAAGTACGCTTGGCATTCATCAGAGGTACGAAGCTCAAAGAGAAACTCGAGGCTTTGGTAGGTGGACATCAGAAGAAGCCCATGACGACTCATATGACAATATGCCCAAAACAATCTCTTTCT
>JAISEQ010000315.1 GCA_031264045.1 Deltaproteobacteria bacterium | reverse complement strand
ATGGAGGCCATCGGCATGGAGGCCATCGGCATGGAGGCCATCGGCATGGAGGCCATCGGCATGGAGGCCATCGGCATGGAGGCCATCGGCATGGAGGCCATCGCCCTGCGCGGCATCGGCAGCCCTGGCATCGGGTGCGGCCGCCTCCCCGGACTTGCCAAGGAGCCTGCCGGTCGCGTAGACGACGTACGCCGGCGCGTCGGGGTCGATAGCCACGCGATCGCGCTCGCGCTTCACGAAATGCACGGAGAGCTTGGAGAAGCCCATCACGCCGGAGGACCCGCCCTTGAGGTAGTAGCCCTGGGGATCAGCGACGGGCGCGTCCCCCAGCACGTCCATGGCCGAGGCGAGGTTCTGGGGCAGGCGCTGGCCGCAGACGACCAGATCGGGCGCGGACTCGCTCAGGAGCGACTTGAGGAGATCCGCCGGCATGTCCGCGGAAAGCGGATAGGCGCAGGCCCCGCTCTTGAGGACCCCGAGGAGGACGGCCGGGTACGCGGCATCCCCGCGGCCGAAGACCGTGGCCACGCGGCTCCCCGGGCCGTAGCCCGCGACCTTGAGCTGCGCCGCGAGCTTCTCGGACTCGTTGTCAAGATCGCGGTAGCTCTGCGTGAGATCCCCGCCCACGATCGCGGCGGCCTCGGGGTTCTCCTTGGCGGCGCGGCCGAAGAGGTCCATAACCGTGGCGCCCGAGTAGCGGACGGGCCGCGCGTTGTTCTGGCGGACCAGGCTCAGATCCTGGTCCGGATCGGATAGCCTGAGCGAGCCTATGGCGGCGCCCGGGGAGGCGGCCGCGTCGTCCATCGCGCTCTGGAAGGCCAGGGCCAGCACCTCCACCTGCCACGGCTCGTAGAGCGCGGTGCGGTAGGCGAAGTGGAGCTCGGGCATGCGGAGATGGTCGCGGACGTTCAGGGAAAGCGAGCAGCAGCCGGGGGAGCCCGACTCCTTCACGCGCTCCACCTCGACCCCCTCCGCGCGGAACGGCGGCAGATACGAGAACCCGTGGGAGAACACGTCCGTCCCGAGCGGCGTCAGAGGCGCGAGGCCCCCCCGTGAGATGAAGTCCGTCGCGGCCGCCCGGACCGCGGCGTTCCGGAGCTCCTTCAGGAGATCCGAGAAGGTCCCGCCCCATGGGAGGGACGCCGCTATCGGCATCTGGAGCGCCAGGGGCCCCAGCGGGGCCTCCCTGCCCTCGGTCGCCCGCGCGGCGCCCTGGTCGCCGGGGAGCTCCAGGCCGAAGACCGCGGCGTCGTTCTGGGAGAGCCTCCCCAGGACCACCGCCCAGACGCCGGCCAGGAATAGCGCCTTGGGCACGCCCTCCCGCGCCGCGGCCTCCTCGAGCCGCGTGTTGGTCTCGGGCCTCAGGCGCATGGTGACGGAAAGGATGCCCCCGCCGTCCTTGAGTTCCGTGAAGCCCGGGCGGCGGGGGATGCGCGTGGACGCGTCCACCCCGGCGAGCGCCGCCTTCCAGGACTTGAGCCCCCGCTCCAGGCCGTCCGGGCCGGGGAGCGAGCCCAGCGCCCCGGCCAGGCTCGGGAAGGCGGGCAGGGGGCCGTCGGACGCGGAGACCAGGCACTCCAGGAGCCGCTGGGCGGAAGCCGGATCGAACGCCAGCCTGGAAGTCGACAGGACCAGCTCCGAGGAGTCGGGGCCGGTCTTGACCAGCGCCGCCCGGAAGCCCCCGCCCCGGGAGGCGTCGGAAAGCGCCTCGGCGTCCTGGGCGGTCATCTCGGAGATCCGCCGCTCGCGCTGGACCAGCGCGAGCCCGGAGAGGTCCGCGAACCTCAGCACCTCCCGGACAGCGGGCGCCCGGCGCCTAAGCACGTTCACCGGGGGGTCGCCCGGAAGCACGGCCAGGCGCATGACGTCCAGCCGCCTGCACAGCTCCCTCGCGCGGCGGTAGACCGCCGCGGGGGCTAGGACCCCCCTCACCACGGCGCGCCTGGCCTCGACCCGCGAGGACGGGGGGGGCGCGGGGAGCCTGCCGGGCAGGAACCAGTCCTCCTGGCCGGGGGCGCAGGGGAAGGCCATCTGGAGATCCGTCCCGCAGAAGTCCAGTATCTCCTGGCGCCGCGCCGGGGGAAGGCCATGCGGGAAGGAGGCGAAGCGGCTCTTCTCCGGCGGCAGGACGAGGTCGTCCTCTGGCGGGAACTCCATGCCGAAGACCTCGCCTTCGGGGCCTGAGGGGGCCTCCTCGCCCCGGCCGGTGATCTCGGACGCGAAAGCGACCGAAACCGCCGGGCCCGGCGCCTCGGGTCCCCCGGGCTCGGAGGGCAGGGCTTCCAGCCCCGCGGCTCCTGCCGCGGCTTCCGCAACGGCCTCGACGCCGGTTTCCGCAGGGGCGCCGGCGGCCTCCAAGGCCGGGGCGGCGGAAGCGCCGTCGGCGAAGGCAACCCGCTCGGCCCCTTCCGGGGCCTCGGCGGCATCCGCATCCGCGGAGGCGCCGGGCGCGACCGGGGCGCCGGCGTCCGGGACCGCGCCCTCGCCCGCAAGGCCCGCCGCGCCGGGCGCCGCGCCCTGCACGAAGTAGTCCCCGTCGTCCTCGCCGTCTGGCGCCGCGAGCCTGGCCGGGATCGAGGCGAGCCTCTCCCACGAGGTCAGGACGGCGTCCAGGAGCGCCTTGGACGTGGTGGGCGAGATGGCCTCGGAGAGCTTCAGGAACAGATGCACGCTCCCGCGGTCCTCGGCCAGGTGGAGGTTCACGGGGGACGACCCGCCGGATGGCGGGAGGGGGATGAAGGTCCCCTGGACCCCGGGCCAGGAGAGGAGCTCCGGGGGGAGGAACTCGTGCGAGACGCGCACGTCGGGGACGCCGGGGAACTCGTCCGCGAGATCCTCGGCGGGGCAGGCGCGGTAGCGGTCGGAGTCGCGGAAGGACTCCTGGAGCCTCGCGCTCCACTCCTCGGCCTCTCCGGCCGGCGCGTCGTGGGCGGGCGGGGCGGGCACGGCGACTAGAGCCGTGCGGGCGAAGGACCCCACCGCCCCTCGGGACTCCGGGCCGGGCCGGCCCTGCCAGAGCCTGCCGAACACGAAGGGGGCACCGGCCTCGGGGAAGACGCGGGCGAGCGCCATGGCCAGCGTCCCCGCGAA
>JAISEQ010000306.1 GCA_031264045.1 Deltaproteobacteria bacterium | reverse complement strand
CCGCCCGAAGGCCGGAGGCCCGGCCAGGATCTGGGAAGGCCGGGGCTCCGGACCGTCGAGATCCCCCCCAACCCCAGGATGATGGCCAAGAGCCAGGCCCGCCAGGGCGGCCGCACGGTGGTGGAGATAAGCCAGTCGCCGGGCTCCCGGAGGGCCTTCGAGGCCGCCAGGGCCTCAATCTTCCCCGATCGGGGCCCGTCCGTTCCCCCGGCCCCTCCTGGGCCTCCCGTTCCGTCGGCCCCCCCGGAGCCGCCCGTTCCGCCGCCCCCCCCGGAGCCGCCCGTTCCCTCCGCCCCTTCCGGACAGCCCGTTCCCCCGGCCGCGCCTCCCTTCCCCCCCGCGCAGGCGGGCAGGGGTACCCAGGACGCCGGACGCCAGGAGATCCCGAAGGCCGGCGCGCCCGCTTCTCCCGGCGGCTTCAGGGCCGCCGCCCCGCGCGGCGTCCCCGCCCCCGCCGCGCTTCCCAGAGGACCGAGGGCTCCAGGTTCCGGACAGGCTCCCCTCCCGTCCCCCGGGGCGGGATCCCCGCTTCCGGCCCCGCCGCCGCCCGCGGCCCGCCCCTCCTCCGCCGCCCGGCCCGCCCAGGGGTCCGGGGCGGGGGACGCCCCGGCGGAACCCGCCGTCCCCGCCGGCCAGGTGAAGCGCCGGGGAAGACCCAAGGGATCGGGGAAGAAGGACGACCCCGCCCCGTCCGAGTTGTCCGGCGCCCCCGTCATCGGCCGGGAGGGGGCGCTGGAGTTCGCGAGAGGGCTGGTGGGGCCGGTCTTCGGCCCCGAATGGGCGGAGGCGGACGGCTTCCCCTCCCGCGTGAGGCTCCCGGACGAGCCCCTGATGCTGGTCGACAGGGTCCTGTCCATAGAGGGCGTCCCCCTGTCCATGGGCCCGGGGAGGATGGTGACGGAGCACGACGTCATGGAGGACGGCTGGTACCTGGACATGGGCAGGCTCACGCCTGGGATCTCCATCGAGTCCGGCCAGGCGGATCTGATGCTGTCGGCCTGGCTGGGGGCGGACTTCGCGACCAGGGGCGAGTCCGTGTACCGCCTGCTGGACGCCGAGGTCACCTTCCACAGGCCCCCCCCGGCCCCGGGGGAGCGCTGCCGCTACGACATAAGGATCCTGAAGTTCTTCCGCCACGCGGACACCTGGATGTTCCGCTTCGAGTACGACGGCACGGCCGGCGGGCTGCCCCTCATGTCCATGCGCAGGGGATGCGCGGGCTTCTTCACCCCCGAGGCCCTGGCCGGGGGGAGGGGCCTCCCGGTGACGGCCCCGGAGGCGAGGGACGGCGCCTTCGACGCGGATCTCGTGGCCGACCCCAGCGCGGACCCGCCTTCCGGGCTCTCCGGGGAGGATCTGGACGCCGTCCGGAGAGGCGATCTCTCCCCCTTCGGGCCGCGCTTCGGGGAGCTCTCCGCCGGCCCGGCCCCCCTTCCGGGGGGAAGGCTCGCGCTCGTCACGAGCGCCACGGCCATCGACCGCTCCGGGGGCGCGAACGGACGGGGCTTCATACGCTGCGAGGCGGAGGTGGATCCCGGCGCCTGGTACCTCCGGTGCCACTTCCCCGGAGACGAGGTCATGCCCGGCACGCTCATGTACGACGCCTCCCTCCAGGCGCTCCGGATCTACCTCATGAGCATAGGCTGGATACCCGGACCCGGGAGGATCTTCGTGCCGACCCCCGGCGCGCCCGCGATGCTCAAGTGCCGCGGCCAGGTTTTGCCGGGCACGCGCTCCGTCGCCTACGACGTCCACGTGCGCGAGCTGACGCTCAGGCCCCCGGACCCCGGCCCGGCGTCCCGCCGTCCCGGCCGCCCCGCCAAGCGCCCTCCGGAGCCCGCCGCCGTGGCCGACGCGGTGATGTGGGCGGACGGGAGGCCCATAGTTGAAGTGACGGGCATGGCGCTCACCCTCGCGGGGGGATCGCTGGAGCAGCTGGCGGGACAGTTCCGGGGAAAACGCCCCAAGGGACGCCCGCCCCTTTCGGCCGCGCCCGGAACGGCTCCGCGGGGATCCGCCCCCTCCGGGACGGCGGACGCGGGAGACGGCGGGCCCCGCAGCTCCCCGGAACCCCGGGACGGGGCGCCCCGCCCGGATCCGGGCGCCCCTCCCGAGAGGCGCGGCGGCCGCGGCGCGGCCGCGGGAAGCGGGACGAGACGCTCGCCTGCGGGAAGCGGGACGGGACGGGCCGCCGCGGGCGGCTCGGCGCGCGAGTCCTCCGGAACCGGGTCCGGACGGGATCAGGCGGGGGTCGGCGCCTCCCCCGCCGCGTCGGGAGCCCCCGGCGGCCCTCCCTACGCCTACCCACAGGAGAAGGTCAGGCTCCTGAGTTCCGGCCCCGTCTCCGGGGCCTTCGGGCCGCTCTTCTCCCGCTTCGACTCCGGGGCCTTCTGGCCGCACATGCCCCAGGCCCCCTACGACTTCATGGACGAGGTGGACGTGACCGCGGGCGAGGTCGGGACGGTGGCCGACGGCTCTGAGCTCACGGCCCGCCACGCGATGGACCCCGCCCGCTGGACCTTCGCCGAGGCGGGGGGGGGGATGCTCCTCCCCTACGCGGCCCTGAACGAGACCGCGCTCCAGCCCTGCGGGTTCCTGGCGACCTTCATGGGCTCGTATCTCCCCTTTCCCGGGCCGATGCACTTCCGCAACCTGGGGGGGGAGGCCGTGACGCTCAGGTCCATAAGGCCGTCCGACGCGGGGCTCCTCACGACCCGGGCAACCCTGGAGCGCCACAGCGTCCTGGGCGAGACCGCCATCCAGCACTACCGCTTCACGACCATGCTGGACGGTGAGACCGTCTACGAGGGGGTGACGCACTTCGGGTTCCTCTCCCCCGAGAACCTCGCCCGCCAGGAGGGGCTGAAGCTCCAGCGCGGCGAGGAGCCCTTCCCGGGCCCGCCCCCCGACGCCCTGAGCGAGGGCTACCCCAGGGGACCGGCGTGGCCGTCCGGGCACTGGAGGATGCTGGACCGGCTCCTCTGGGAGAGGGCCCCCGGAGGCGCGCCCCCGGAACGCTGCTGGGGGAGGACCCTCGTCCGGCCCGGCGCCTGGTTCTTTTCCGCGCACTTCCCCCAGGACCCCGTCTGGCCGGGATCGCTGGGGCTGGAGGCCTTCTTCCAGGCCGGGAAGGTCCTGGCCCTCAGGCGCTTCCGTCCCGGCCTGGACGTCGGGGACACCTCCGCCCGCTTCACGGCCCCGGTGCCTGGACGCCCGCACCGCTGGCTCTACCGCGGACAGATCGTGCCGGTCTCCCGGCAGTGCGCCGTGGGCCTCCAGGTGACGGGGGCCGACGACTCCCGGATGATCCTGACCTTCCGGGGCGTCCTGTGGGCGGACGATCTGCCCATCTACCGCGTGGACGACTTCACGGTACAGATAAATGGAATCTGATCCCTCCCGGGAAAACCCGGACGGCAGCCTGACCGAAGGCGGCGCGGCCGTTTCCTCCGGACCCGCGGCGCCTTCCGCCGCAGTCGGGCCCGACGTGCCGGGAAACTCCGGGATGCCGGACGGCCCCGGGGCTCCTCCCGCCGAAGACGTTCCGGAAGCGAAGTCCGAGAGTGGCGTTCCGGAAACGCGGGACGCCAAAGACGTTCCGGAAGCGCAGGCAGCCGGGGACGCTCCGGAAGCGCAGGCAGCCGGGGACGCTCCGGAAGCGCAGGCAGCCGGGGACGCTCCGGAAGCGCAGGCAGCCGGGGACGTTCCGAAAACTGAGGACGCCAG
>JAISEQ010000020.1 GCA_031264045.1 Deltaproteobacteria bacterium | reverse complement strand
TCGGCCTTGGGGAGGTTCAGCCAGATCTGGACGCCGAGCATCCTGGGGCCGTCCAGGGGCATCTCGGCATGCATGATGCCGGAGCCAGCGGTCATCCACTGGCTCTCCCCGCAGCGGATGGTGCCCTTGTTGCCGAGGCTGTCGCGGTGGGCTATCTCGCCCTGGATGAGGTAGGTGATGGTCTCGATCCCGCGGTGGGGGTGGGTGGGGAAGCCCTTTATCCACAAACGGGAGTCCTCGGAGTCGAAGCTGTCGAGCATGAGAAAGGGGTCGTAGTCGTAGACGGTCCTGATGCCCAGGACCCGGACGAGGTGGACGCCCGCGCCGTCCACGGCGGCGTGGCCCTTGACGGCTTTCCTGACTTGGCGGAGGGTCATGCGGTTCTCCTTCACGCGGCGGAGGGCTCTGGGGGCCCAGGGCGCAAGGGTGACCACCGGCGCGGGGCGCTGGCCCGGGCCGGAAGGGAGGCGCTCCGGAAAAAGCTGCCGCCGGGACGCCTATGTTCATGAGTGCGGGCCGCCGGTGGGCGGCCGGGGCCTGCCGGGCGCAATCCGGAACAGGCAGGGCGGCCCAGATTGGCCTGGCTACACCGCCCGGATAAAAACTAAGGCAAATCCTGCGGGTTGTCAAGGAATCGGGGAAAATTTTCTTTTACACCCACGGAGCCGGGGGCCGGAGCGGGGCGCGGGGGAACGGCACTCCCGGGACGGAGGGGTGAGGCGACGGGCCACTCGAGGGATTATCGGGGTTTGGATGGTCAGGGGCCGTCCTCTTCGGGACTTTTCGGCCCGCGCGTGTCTTTCTTCCCGTTCTTCGCCGACCTTACTCCGTTTCGTGATGGCTTTCGGACTCCGGCTTCCGGTCTGCACCCCCTTTTCCGCTTCTGTCGGGTCCGGAATTCGGCGGGTCCCGAATTTGAAAGCTCCTGAATTTGTCAGGGCCTGAATATGAGGCCGGCTTTCGCAGGCCTCCATGCTTTTGTCGCCCTTTTTCGCGGGGCAGCGGGATGCTTTTTTTGCTTTTCGCGAAATGGCGATAATTTTGCCTCTGTCCCTCCTTCTCCATCTCCGCCTCCGTCTCCTTCTCCATCTGCATCTGTCAATCTCTCCGTCTCCTGCTGTCAATCTGTCTCAGTCGTCCGTTTTCCGTCCTGCCCGGACCGTCCTTGCCGCATCTGCGACTTTTTGTCAGGGGCCAGAAGGGAAGGTAAGGGAAGGGAAGGGAAGGGAACGGAACGGAACGGAACGGGAGAGGAATGGGGGAGCGGCGGCCGGGATACGGAGCTGGAGGGTTCGGCGCGGGGGCACGGGCCGTGCGCGGCCGGTCTTGCGCGATGGATAATCCGTCTTTCCCGGAAAAGAACTGCCGGCGCTCCCGGGCTGGGGAGGCCGGGCCGATTGATCTGGCGGGCGGGGCTTCTGTAAGATGGGACTCTTTCGTTCGGCTTCCCGGGCCTGCGGTCCCGGGCTCGCCGGGGCCTCGGCGCCCGGCGGAAAGGCTTGCGGGACATGGCTGATGACGGCGTCACCGGGGCACCCGCCGAGGTCGGCCGGGAGGGCGGTCCCGTCGGCGGGGACGGGGCCGAGGCCGAATCCGTCCGTCCATCCGGTTCGGCAGGATCCGGCGCGCCGGCCGCGGAAGCCCGCCGCGTCCGCAGGGCCGGGGAAACTGCCCAGGAGAAGGGGTCAGGGCTTGCCTGCGGGGTTGCCCCCGATCCGGCCGCCGGGGGAGAACCCGGGCGGTCCGGCATCGGCGGCCGGTCTTCCCCGGACGGGGGCGGCACGGCCGCGGCGGAGGTTGGCGCTTCAGTCCCGCCCGCCAGGGCGAAGGGCTTCGTGAGGCTCATGGTGTGGATAAGCCTCCTGGGCCTGGCGCTCCCGGCCGTGACGCTGGCGTTCGCGGCCGCGGCCTTCCTGTCGCTTCCGAGGTTCGGGGCGCTCCCCGGCGGTGAGAGGCTCGGGAGGGTCGAAGCTTCGCCCCAGTACGTCGGCGGGGCCTTCCGGAACGAGGTGCCCACGTCCAGAAGGGCGGAGGGGACGGGATTGGCGGACATGCTCGCCAGGGCGCTGGAGCCCTCTCCCCGCAAGGTCCCGGCAGTGCCGCTCCCGTCCCGGAAGAGCGACCTGAAAAGCCTCCCCGAGGGGAGCCTCGTGTGGCTGGGGCACTCGTCCTTCGTGATGAGGCTGGGCGGCATGACGGTCGTGGCGGATCCGGTGCTGGGCCGCTACGCCTCCCCGTTGAAATACGTGAACGGCTCGTTTCCGGGAACTGAGGTGTACTCCGCCCCGGACTTCCCGGATGCGGACGCGCTCCTGATCAGCCACGACCACTTCGACCACCTGGACCAGGAGGCGGCCGTTGCCCTTAGGGACAGGACCCGCGCCGCCGTCTGCGGGCTCGGGACCGGGGCGCACCTGGAGCGCTGGGGCTGGGACGGAGGGAGGATCCTTGAGGGGTCCTGGTGGGACTCCTTCGATCTCGGGGGGATAAGGGTGACCCTCGTGCCCTCCAGGCACGGGTCCAACAGGGGGGTCCGCTTCGACAGGGCCCTGTGGACGGGATTCGTCGTGTCGGGCGGGGGGAGGAGCGTATTCTTCAGCGGGGACTCCGGATACGGGCCTCACTTCGGGGAGATAGCCCGGAGGCTGGGGCCCTTCGATCTGGGCATGCTGGACTCGGGGCAGTACGACGCCGCCTGGCCGCAGATCCACATGACCCCGGAGGAGGCCGTGCTGGCGGCCGGGGATCTGGGGCTCGGGAGGTACATGCCCGTCCACGTGGGGCGCTTCTCGATAGCGGCGCACCCATGGGACGAGCCCCTGGAGAGGGCGCTTCTCGCCTCCGGGAGGGCGGGCGGTGTGAGGCTCGTGACGCCGCTCATAGGGGAGACGGTCATGCTGGACGACGTCCATGCCCTCTACCGCCCGTGGTGGCGGGGCCTGCCATGACGCTGGACCGGAGCCTGGGGCGGGTCCCGGGCCAAGCGGGAGGTGAGCTGGACGGCATCGGCATGGGGGGGCATGGCGGGCGGGGGAGCCCGGAAGGGCCGGGAGATCCCGGAATGCCCCCGGAGGGACCGGACGGTTTCGTGAAGTGCCCGGAAAAGCCCCGGCCGTCGCGCGCCTGCGGATAGCGTCCCGCGCAGCGGCGGCAAAGCCGCGCTCCGAGAGGCGGGCCGGAACGGGTCGGGAGAGCCGGGAGGGGCGCGGAGGCGCCTTCATGCCCGCGAGCTCCCCGGAATGCCTGGCGGACGCCGGACTGCCCGAGCGGCCTGCGGGAGTAGGCGTTCCGGGCTCCTGCGGGGGTCTTTCACGGCAGGGCCCCGTTTTCAGCAGATTTTTTTTTAACACTCAATATCAAGGAATTAGCCCGGAAAAACCCGAATGCGGCCCATGCCGGGCATGGGGGGGGGTTGACAGGGGTAGGTATATGCAATAATATATCATTGCATTTGATGACCTCCCCAAAACAAGGAACTCCGGCTCCCGAAGGGGCCCCCGGGAGCGCTACCCGCGGGTCCCTTCATCCGCCCGGTGCGCCGCTGACGGGGAGGCCGGTTCCCGGCGATTCACGGCCCCAGGGCCATGACATAGATCCCCGCGGTCCCCGTCCCCCGTCCTGCGCAGGCGGGGGCAGAAGGCTGCGGCATCCTTGAGACGCACCATATGATATGCGTGGAGGAGTGGCGTCTCTACCGAGACCGAAAGGAGGGACATTTATACCGCTTTAGCGATGCGCCTCATGACGAGCGAACCGGCAGGCGGGGCGTTGCCGCCTGTCGGCACCGTAAAAGCCCGGGAGCTGTCGCCCGGGCTTTTTTAAATGCCGCGCCTTTCCGCCTTTCACGGGCGACGCGGCCTGGTTCCCGCCGCGGGTGAGCCGCCGGGCGCCGTCTGCCTTCCGGACTGTCCGGGTTTTCGGGATCCGGTCCTCCTGTCCGGCGGGTTTCTGGCCTCATGGCCTTCAGCCTCCATGTCCTCCGGTCCGGCGGCCTTCGGGCTTCTCCGCGTCTCGCCGAGTCTCCCGGTACGGTCCCGTTACCCGATGCCTATGCCTGCGGGAGTGCGGGGCAGGGACGGGCACGGCGCCGTCGGGTCCGGACGGAGGGCTCCGCTCCCCCGTCTTCCTTCCGGGGCGGCCGCCGGGGCCATCTTTCGCTTGACAGGGCCGAACAGAAGCAATATTATATCATATTGTCACCGGATAATATTTCATAGCGGAGCCCTCGCGGGCCCCTCTCCCCGGTGTCCCGGGCGGGCGCCGCCAGGCCGGACCCGCGCCTCTCCTTCCGGTCCCCCGGCCCCCTCCCGCCACGCAGACCCAGCGGGGTTCTGGCCGCCGCAGTCGCGGCGCCCTCCGCGTTTCCTCAGGAGCTTCAAGATGAAAAGGAAAGTTTTGACACTCGCGGCACTGGTTCCGGTGCTGGCGTTGCTCGCCCCCGCGACCCTGCTCGCCCAGGGGGAGACCCATGCGGCCCACGTCCACGGCAACGCTTCCATGAACGTCACCGTGGAGTCGTCCTCCATAGACATAGACCTGGACGGGCCCCTCGCGAGCTTCATAAGCTTCGAGCATGCCCCCAGCACCCCCGAGCAGACGGCCGAGATGAAGGTCCTGGTGGAGAAGCTCAACGCCGCCGGAAAACTCTTCGCGTTCCCGGCCGCCTGGGGATGCACCTCATCCAAGGTCACCGTTGAAGGCGAGAACATACCCGAGGACGTCCTCGGCCACCCCCATGCCCCCGAGGGCGAGGGCCATGATCACGGCGAGGAGGCCGGTCACGGCCACGAGGACGGTGAGGGGCACTCCGACATGGAGGCCGAGTTCGAGTTCGTATGCTCCGAGGTATCCGGCGACGGCTCCCTGGACGCCTCGGGGCTTTTCGGGGCCTTCCCCGCCCTTCAGGACCTGGACGTCCAGCTGGTATCGCCCAAGGGACAGAAGGGAGCGGAACTCAGCCCCGCGAGCCCCTCCGTGGCATGGTAGTGGACTTCGCCGCCGCCCCGGCGGCTTCATGCGGGGCCCGCCCGCCCTGCACCGGCCCGGACGTCCCGGATCCGGGGCCCGCGGCCGGCGGGGGCGCACTCCCGGGCGGAGGAGTCTCGGGAGGGGCGCGGGACTGCGTCCCCCCCGGACCGGCGGAGCTCCCGGACGGGCCCGGCGCGGTCGGGGAAGGAGCCGGCCGCCGGGAGCCGGAGGCCGCCGCAGTGGAGATCACCGGTCTCGGCTACTCCTGGCCCGGGGGCGGGAAGGTCTTCGAGGGGCTGGAGCTCAGGCTTTCGCGGGGCGAGAGGCTCTTCGTGTCTGGCCCCAGCGGGTGCGGGAAGAGCACGCTCCTCAGCCTGGTCGCGGGAATCATGCTTCCTGACGCTGGGGAGATCCGCGTGGGGGGGAGATCGCTCGCGGGCATGTCTGGGGCGGCCAGGGACCGTCTGCGCGGGGACGACATAGGCTACGTCTTCCAGCAGTTCAACCTGGTGCCCTACCTGACTGCCATCGAGAACGTGCTCCTGCCCTGCGGGTTCTCCAGGGCCAGGAGGACGAGGTCTCTCCGGCAGGGGGGCACCCCCGCGCTTGCCGGCAGGACGCTTCTGGAGAGGCTGGGGATTCCCCCCGGCCTCCACGGGAGGGTGGCCGCGAGGCTCTCCGTGGGCCAGCAGCAGAGGGTGGCGGCGGCCAGGGCGCTCATCGGGACCCCGCCCCTGCTGATTGCGGACGAGCCCACCTCGGCCCTCGACGAGGAGACGGGGCTCGCGTTCGTGAGGCTTCTCATGCGCGAGTGCGAAAGGGCCGGATCAAGCCTGATGTTCGTCTCGCACGACGGGTCCCTCGCCTCGGAGTTCGGGCGCAGGCTCGAGCTCGGCGCCCCGGCCCCCCCCGCCGGCGGGTGAGCCGCGGAAGAGGATCTTTACGGGATGCGGCGCATGCGGCCGACGGCCGCATGCGCCGGGCCCCCCCGGTGCCACGCCGCAGGGCGTCTCTCCATCCGGAACGTCCAGCCCATAACCAGCCTGTCCCTGACGGGCGGGGCGCCGGACTCGTCCTGGCTGGCCCGGGGGGTCTAACTTGTCCCGGCGGCGGCCGCCCGGCCCGCCGCCCCCGCGGAAGAGCTGCCGTGCCTGCGGCGGAAAACGGGAAGCGGGCACCGGCCGGGCGCTCTCCCCGGGCACCCCGGTCACCGCCGGCCGGGGCCGCGGGCCCCGGAGGTTTCGCCCCAGGACGCCCGGCCGCGGCCGCTCCCCCGCTCCCGGACTGGGGGAGGCAGTCCCGGCCCGGGAGCTCGGGCCTCCGGCCGCCGGGGGCGAGGTGATCTATGCAGAGGTTCAAGACGCTGATGCTTCTGGCCGCGCGGAGCGCATGGAACCGCCGCTTCACGCTGGTCCTGGTGATGCTCTCGGTGAGCCTGTCCACGGCTCTCCTGGTTGGGATCGAGAGGGTGAGGAGCCAGGTGCGGCTGGGCTTCACCGGGGCGGTGTCGGGGACCGACCTGGTGGTGGGGGCCAGGGGAGGGCCCGTGCAGCTGATTCTGTACGCCGTCTTCCACATGGGCGGGGCGTCCAACAACATCGGCTGGGACACCGCCGTCATGCTGGCCTCCCGGCCGGAGGTCGCGTGGACGGTGCCCCTGAGCATGGGTGACAGCCACAGGGGGTACCCGGTGGTGGGGACGAGCGCCGAGTTCTTCTCCAGGTTCCGGTACAGGGGCGGGAGGGAGCTCGCGTTCCGGTCGGGAAAGGCCTTCGGGGACGTCTTCGAGGCCGTTCTGGGCTCCGAGGTGGCGTCGAGGCTCGGGTACAGCGAGGGGGAAGAGATCGTGGTGGCCCACGGGGGAGGGCCGCACGCGAGGCTCCACGACGACAAGCCCTTCACCGTGACGGGGATCCTCGCGCCCACGGGGTCGCCCGTCGACCGCTCTCTCTACATAAGCCTGGAGTCCATGGAGGCCATCCACATAGACTGGCAGGGCGGGGCCCCGATACGGGGGCTGAACGTCACGGCCGCGCAGGCCAGGCACTTCGATCTGACACCCAAGACGGTCACGGCCGTGCTGGTGGGCCTGAAGAACCGCCGCTCGGTCTTCGGCGTCCAGAGGGATCTGCAGGAATACCGCGGGGAGGCGGTGACCGCCGTCATGCCGGGGGTGGCGCTGGATCAGCTCTGGGGGCTTCTCGGCGGCTGGGAGAAGGCGCTCGTGGCGGTGTCGCTCCTGGTCACCTTCACGGGTCTGGCGGGGCTCTGCTCCACCGTGCTCGCCGGCCTGGGCGAGAGGCGCCGCGAGCTGGCGGTGCTACGCTCGGCCGGCGCGGGGCCTCTGGACGTCACGGCTCTCCTGTCGCTGGAGGGCCTGATGCTCACGCTCGCGGGGATAGTTTCCGGCACCGCCGCCCTGACCCTGGCCACTGCGGCGATGGCCCCCTGGCTCCTGGACCGCTTCGGCCTGGCCTTCGAGGCGGGCTTCCCCACCCCCAGGGAGTGGCTCGTCATGGGGGGGATCCTGGTCCTGGGCATTCTCACGAGCCTGATTCCCGCCGTGAGGGCCTATTTCCTGAGCCTCTCGGACGGGCTCACCCCGGCCGGCTGAAGGCCGCCATCCGGGGACTGTGAGGACAACATGCGGAAAACGCTCGCGCTCATATCCCTCGCCCTGCTTCTGGCGCTCGCCGCCGCCTCGGCGCAGGCGGTGACCTACAGGGAGAACGGCTGGCTCATCTGGGAGGAGCTGGTGGACCCGTCCTGGGATCCGGCAAAGATCTTCCAGGAGCTGGGCATAGACAAGATGCGCGACGACGACCCGAGGGCCCAGGAAGCGGTGAGGCAGTTCATGGAGCGCTGGACCCAGGCCCCCATAAATCCCCGGATGGGCGGGACGGCCATCAAGATTCCCGGCTTCGTGGTGCCCCTGGACATGGACGGCGCGGAACTGACCGAGTTTTTCCTGGTGCCGTACTTCGGGGCCTGCATACACGTCCCCCCGCCGCCCCCCAACCAGATAGTCTTCGTGAAGAGCGAGAAGCCGGTGGCGGGGGTGGCCGTTATGGACGTCATATGGGTTTATGGTACAATAAGGGCGGAGAGGTTCACGACCGAGCTCGGGGATGCGGGCTACACCCTCCCGGCGGACAGGGTGGAGCCCTACCGGGAGGACGGCTGACCCCGGCGCTCCCTTCACCCGGTGGAAAATGGACGCAGAGACGCATGACGACAAGGTAAAGCGCCTCCTGGACGAGGCCGAGAGCTACTGCGCCGCCCAGGGCACCCAGCTCACCCAGCTGAGGCGCCTGGTCCTGGAGACGCTCATCGCCTCCTCGGGCCCGGTCAAGGCCTACGACCTCATCGACACCCTCCGGGAGCGCGGCCACAGGCTCACCCCCGCCACGGTCTACAGGATCCTCGAGTTCTTCCTCCACAACGGCCTGGTCCACCGCGTGAACGCCCTGAACGCCTTCGTGGCGTGCTCGGACGGGCACATGGTGGCCCACAACCCGCTGATAGTCGTCTGTCCCGGATGCCAGACCACCACGGAGATTAACGACGAGGGCCTCTACACGAGCATCTTCACCCGTCTGGGGGCACTGGGCTTCGAGATAAAGGACGGCACGGTCGAGGTGCGCGGGGTCTGCCGGAAATGCGCCAAGGACGGCACCGCCTGAGACGCCGCGCACGTTCCGGATCCCCCCCCCGCCCGGTCCGCCCTGACCCCAGCTGCTTCATCCGTCCCCGCTTCTTTCCTTCCTTATCATGCTTCCTTTAGTCCTCGCTTTCTTCCTCGCTTCCGTCCTTGTCATTTCAAAATGCTGACGTGAGTGCGCTTTTCCCTGAACCGTTCGGTCCGGCTATAACCCGCTTTTCCGGCTTATTCGATATCATAATTATGAGCCTAATTTTACCCTGTTGAAGAGAGATTGTAATTGGATAATTGAATTGGCTAATCCAATTCGCTTTGGATGTGCCACGATTTGCCGTATGAATTTTAAGCTGTTTTGCCGATGTCTGGCTGCCAGCCAATTTGTCGGCGTTTCCGAACATCAGCAGGTTCGGGGCCGTGCCAGCCCGCTCAGAGGGGAAGGCCCGTGTCCGATATACTGTAAGAATTCCGTTTGGCCGTCCTGATACGTTTCTGAACGGCCTTTTCCGCTTCTGTCGCCTGCGACGTGAGGAAAAGTTACGGCATGCAACTCTCCCCCGTGTTGCTTTTTCTGTACCTGTCATCCTGGTTTCCAGGTTTTCCGATGGATTGCCTTTGCTGACACGGGATTTCATGTCGGCCATGTCGCTTGCATCGACATCTGCACGATCGGATAATTATTTCCAACCACGGGACATACAACTGCCTCAGTATGTCATGTCAGCATTAACCTGTCTGAGGGGCAATCCAGTGAAAATCATCATGTAATTTCTCTGCTTGCAGCCAACTCTCACTGTGAACTAAAACGAGAAGTGAAGAAAGAGTGTAAAAATTTTGATATTCCAAAAAAATTTATATATTTTTAGATAGAACATATTTATGATTATGATATTGCTTAGTGCTTATAGCGAATAAATTTATCAAGTATCAGTTCGCGGATGGATGATTTGCCTCTGGCGGTTCACCCTCAATGCAGCCAGACCCGAACATGGCCTTCCTTCCATAACTGACACCATGTGCCAAATCATGTCTCTCATGTCTCATAATCCCCGCCGATTTCCCTCGCTCCGTAGTTTCGGATCTCCAGGCGGTTTTCCCAAGCCCCAATGTGAACAGATGCTTGATCTGTCGCAACATGTTATGACATCGGAAGCGAGCGGGTGTCAGAAAATTGATTTTCAATAAATTGAATTTCAATATTCAGAAGTCTGCAGATTTGTTTTCTCCGTCTTTTCCGCCTCTTCCCGCATCCAGAATTCCGCGGAACGGCGGGGCTCTTTTCGGCGAAACGGAATTTCTGTTCCGTCAGGGACGCGCATCCGGGGGATGAAGGGCATGCCGCCGCCCCGCGGACGTCGGGACCGGGACCGTTCGGGAGCGCTTCCGTGAGAGCAGGATGCCGATGGGCTGAACCGGCCGCAGGCCGGGCGGCGCGGCCGGGAAACCGCGCGGATGCGGCTCCCTCCGGCAGGAGCCGCCCCTACTCCAGGCTTAAGTCCTCGGACGGGGCCATGCCGCCCAGCCCCGCCAGGGCGTCCGAGAGACCCAGCCTTTCCAATGTCGACAGGGGGTGCTCGGCGCCCGGGGCCCCGGCACGGGCGTCCAGCTCCCGGAACGCCAGATCCCGCTCGCGGCCTGCCGTTGCGAGCCCTGCCAGTGCCCTCTCCAGCCTGGCGGAGGAGCTGACGGTGTCGGGATGGCACGGTCCCAGATCGAGAAGCCTGGCGGTCAGTGCCTCAAGCCTCAGCGAGCAGGCGGCCCTCATGTCGTTGCGGGCGATTTCAGCGGCGGCGAGACCTCCCGCCGCCGCCAGCGCCCGAAGCCAGCCCTGGCCGAGACGGATCCCGCTCCCGGCGACGGAGCGCACCCTCGCCGCCCAGGCCTCCGCGCGGCCCTCCCCCGCCTCCAGCGTCCCGGCAAGGGCGTCCATGGCCTTCAGTGTGGCGGGATGCCTGGGTCCCAGTTCCCGCTCGAGCTCCCGGATCGCCATGGCCTTTAGGGTGCGGGCGGAGACGCCGTACCCCCCAGCCCCCGCGGCCTCGGCAAGGCCCGCGAGCGAGCCTATGGCCTCAAGGCGGGCCGTGCCTGCCGGGCTTCTGCGGGTCCTCGCCTCCAGGGACTCCCCGAATAGGCGGATGGCCCTTTCAGGTTGACCGGACCTCAGCGCTGCCGTGGCGAGATCGTGCTTGCGCCTCACCGTTTCCGGATGTCCGGTTCCGATGGAACTGGCGCTTGCCGCGAAGGCGCGGGCCCTCATCTCCATCTCGTGGCGGGGGAGGCCCAGGGCTCCCAGGATCTCCGCCAGGACGTCCAGCGTCCCGAGCGAGGCCGGACCGAGCGGGCCCCTGACCGCCGAGGCCGTCCCGGCTACGGGCCTGAGCGCCGAAGCGGCCCCCGTCAGATGCCCCCTGCCCGCGAGGCTCCTGGCCCGGCTTCCCAAGGACGCGCTCAGCCCTTCCGCGTCGAAAGCGTAAATGTCCCCCACGTCCGATCCTCCCTGATGCCGTCGCCGCCACGCCCGTTATGCGTAAATTCCGGACGAGGCGGGTCCCGCCCCGGCCGGCGGGCAACCGCACCTCCAAGCAATAGCGGCGCCACCCTCCGCACGGGATCCCCGGCTTCCCGGCTCCCTTTCGGGTCGGCTGGAGAGGACGCGGGGAAGGGCCCGGAGGCGCTCAGGCCAGCGGACGGCTCCGGGAGAGGGAAAGACGGTTCCCCGCGGAGCTCCGCCCGCGCCGTTCCCTGCGGTCGGACTCATGCGGGCATAAAGTCCCAAGCGCATCATTATGACGTCCGGTCCGGATGACGTCCGGTCCGGGCGTGGGCGAACGCGGCGGGAGGCGGCGGCAACGTGCAGCGCGCGACCCTGCGGTTCCCCGTTGCCCCGATACCGCGAAACCGGGCCGCTTATGCCCGGAACGTCCGTTGCCCCGGACTGACGGGTGAACTTCGGGGCGGAGCCGTCTTCACGTACGCCCGGGCATCCCGTCCGCTCCGTTGTCGGGATCGCGGACGGTACGCCCCTGCGGACGGAGCTGTTTCCCGGCCTTCCGACTGCCCGGCGAGACTTCCGGACCGGTTGCCGCCCTTTCCTCACGGCTCTCGCTATCCCGCCCGCACCGGCTTCCCGATGTCATTGGATCCGGGGCGGACATGTGACAGCATGGCGCCGTATCAGGGCGCTCCGGCAACGGGATCCCCGGTCGTTCTGCAGGAAAGGTATAGCAGGAAAGGTATAGAAGAGAAGATGAAGCTCGAGCGCATCACCGCCATGTGCGCCGCGGTAGCGGCGGCAGTGACCGCCGCCCTCTGGCTGCACTCCCCGGCCCCGGGATGGCAGCCGCATCTGCGGCGCCGGCGGACTCCCGAGGAGGGTCCAGGCCGCAGCCGCCGGCCTGAACCCGTAACGCGTACGCAATGCCGCGTATGAAGCTGCAGGAGGTTCGCGGCGGCGGGCAGGTGGGTGCCGGGCGGACGTCCTGGCCCTGATGCCGCCAGCGCCATCTTGGGGACTCCGGATCGGGGTGTCCGCGTTTCGGCATCCTCCCTGCGACCGGTAGAGGCAATTGCCGGGCCGGGCGGATCGTAAGCGGTGCAATTTCCTCCGTCTTCCCGCAAGCTTGCTCCCCGGCGGCCACGATGTTCCGACCGCCGGTTTCCGTGTCCCGAATAACGCGCATTTCAGCCGGGCGCGTTTTTACGGGAGAAGATCCTGAACGAATACGTTAACTGCCAGTAGAACGTAAATTTCAAATGCCGAATATTTTTTCAATATTCTGTTTGAACTTGAATATCTGATGATGACTGATGTGACATGCCGGTAATGCCAGACATGGATGATGTGCGAACCTTAGCCGCATTCATATCGGTGTCGTCTGCGAAGCATATTTCATAAATGTTTATGTATGAACCTGACAGTTAGCGCCTGAATTGGAAATGGCGGTCAATGCCGGGAAATAATGACGGATGCCTCTTGACAGGATCGAACGGCATGATTATCTTTTCGCGAGACGGAAGGAGGAGCTTCCTGACTTGATGATGATTCCCGCCTTCAGGCGAGAGGGACCTCAGAGGAACGGGTCCGGATAAAGTCCGTGGGCCGCATGGCCTGTTGCCGCGCCTGTTCCGGAAATTCCTTCATCGGTATGCGCCTTTGATGAAAATAGTTCGTGGTCGCGACGTGTTTCGCATATTCCGCCCGCATGCCGAACCGAGAGGACATTTTCCGTCAGTTTCACCGGCCTTCCCGATCCGTCAGCCAACGGTGACCGAACCGCCGGAGCGTGCGGTCGCCGGGCACTTCCGAAATGGCGAAGCGCCGACATATGATTTTCTAACCGAACGGCACCAGAGTCAGAACTTCCGCTCGCCTGACCGGCAAGGCAATCCGAAGTAAAAGAAATGATGAAACGGGATTCCTGGGACCTTGACTTCTGAAAAATCATGCTTACATTTAAAAACAGGCGCGAAACCGGGCATGAACGCTTCGGAGGGAATGATCCCAGGGGGTCACCCCGGGGACGCTGACGGCCCGGAACACCTGCCGGCCCGTGAGTCCTCCGGCCGGTTGCGGGGGAGCCCTGCCGCAGGACGGGCGGTTCACGTCGGCCGGGCATCCCTCAGACGTCACCGCGGCTCTGAACTGCACCCGCGCTTCTCACCTGCAGTGGGGCATGGCTTTGTCGGGTTCAAGACGCTCGGACGGCCGGCCTTCTCCTCGATCGGCAGCTCGTTTCTGCACATTCCGAACAGGCCCCGGAACAGACGGGTTCATGCGCCCGCCTGGGAGACGATTGAGGTGCCGCGCCCGGCGGGGTTCTGGAACTCCTTGCGGCCCGAAATGTCGCGAGACTCCGCTCCGGCATCGGTTGACCACAGGATTTCGCGGGAAGCCTGGAACATTCCGGGAACCGTCCCGCAGGCGGTGCCGGCCGCTTCGCATTTCTCCTTTCCGGAGGAAGGTAGGAGGAAGCTTCCTGTCGACATGCCTGGAACGGACCGTCGGGCTGAAGCAGAGCCTGGATGTTCAGGCGGCATCGGAGTCAGCACGGCGCCTTTTCCGTGCGTGCGGTCTGATGCCGCGAGCCGCATGCCGACCGTTCAATGTCGGAAGAGGCGGGCACCGCCCGCCGCGGCGAGTTTTGCTCTCGGAGATGCCGGAAAGGTAGGCCTCCCCGTGCTGCAGACGTATTTCCCGCAACGTGCGGCACGTACCCTCGCTTTCCCGGGGGCATGACCTGCAGCTCGGAAGCGGCAGGCGCGACTGAAAGACAAGACCTGCCTCATCCGCCCGTGACGGCGGACGGCATGCCGGGGTGAAGATTTACCGGTCGGGAACCCGGCCTTAAGGATGGATATCATGGAATGCAGAGACCTCGGCCACTACGGATCGGACGCCAGGCGCGCGAAGCGCGTTCCCCAGCCGATGTGGGAGATCGTCTACTCGGCGGCGCTCGTGTCGGAACCGTTCGGGGGGCGGGAGCTCGGCGGGATGAGCTGCGTCGACCCCTTCGGTTCTTCCCGCAGCGGGTTCTCGAACTTCCTGACCGGCGTAGACAGCCTCGGTCCCCAGAAGCCGTAACGGCTGAAGAAGACCTGTGCCGGTCCCGGCGGTCACTCCTGCTGCGGGCGCGCCGCCGTCCCGTTTGCCGCCGGTACCCTTTCCGCTCAGGTGATGGTCCGGTCGTCCCGGAAGCTGCACGGGTCTGCAGCGGCGCGGGAAAGCACCGGCCGTCCGCTCGCCGGGTCCGGCGATTTCCCTGACGCCCGCCCGGCCGCTGGCCTGCGGGCGATTTCCTCAGAACGGCCGCAGGAGCCATGGGCCCTGCCCCGGACATGGCCGGACATGCCATCCATGAGGTGACGGCCGTCCGCCATCATGCGATTACACTCACGCATCGCCGGAATTTGCCTTGCCTGCCGGCGGCCAGGATGCCGCGTCAAGCGGCCACGGAGGTATTTTAAATGGACAAGCATATGGGCTCCGGGAACGAGTCCCCGAGCATTAGGACCCTTCCCGAGCTCTCGGTCACGGCGATGTGCCGGATGCTGAACGATTATCAGAAGACGCAGACCAGGCAGCGGGACTGGAGGAGGAAGATGATAGACGATGCCGTGCGGCAGATGCTGGTCGAGACGGCTTCCGGGCGCTCGCCTGAGGACGGAGGAGCCCTGCCGGGCGCCGTACCTGTCAACGGCCCGCCCCCGGTCCTGCGGGACGACGACGGCCGCCAGGTGGTTCTGGTGGACGAGGAGGACCTGGGGGACTGGGACGACCAGGTGGACGAGTAGCGCCGCGCGAGGCGGGAGAGGAGCCCGGAACATTCCGGGCTCCGGGGCCGGCGGAACGGGCTTTCGGCCTCCGCACCCGGAAAGGACCTTCCGGAGGTGCCCCGTGCGCCTGAGGCCGGTTTACGTTTTTCCCCGGCCTCCTCACCCGCACTTGACTCAGCCGGGGAAACAGGGCTGTCCGGTTGCCCCCGGGCCCTCGGGCCCCGCCGGGCAGTACCCGCTGCACGCCCCCGTCTCCGGCATTCTCATGCCCTCTCCGTGCCCCGCCCCTCGGCGCGGGCGGTACTGCCGCCCCGGTTTTCAGGGCATCACGGCAGGGAACGTCCGGGCTTGCCTGCCGAAACTCTCCGCCGGTCTCACCCCGTTGCTGTCTCAGGATCGCCTTTGGCTTAGTCTCTCCGCACTTCTCAACCCTATGCTGTCTCAGAATCGCCATTGGCTTAGTCTTTCCGCAGTTCTCAACCCTATGCTGTCTCAGGATCGCCTTTGGCTTAGTCTCTCCGCAGTTCTCAACCATATGCTGTCTCAAGATCGCCTTTGGCTTAGTCCTTCCGCAATTCTCAACCCGCTTCTGTCTCAGGATCTCCTTTGACTTAGTCTCTCCGCCGTTCTCACCCCGTTGCTGTCTCATGATCCCATAAGAATTAGTCTCTCCGCAGTCCTAATCCCGTTGTCGTCTGTTGATATCCTTTGGTTTAAGCTTTCCATTGGCCTATTCCAGCCGCTGTCTTTGGATCGCCTTTGGCTGAGGCTCTCCGCCGTCCTGAGAGCTCCGTAGTCTTATGATTGCCGTTGTCTTAAGCTTCCCTTTGTGTAAAGATAAGCGACCGTTGTCTTAAGCTTTACGATGTCCTGAGCCCGCCGTTTCCTTTGAATCGCTTTTGGCTTTGACCATGCCGCAGCCGGCAGCGGCCTTATGAAGCTTGAGCTCAACCCGTGATATCCCGTCCGGGGGCGGCAGCCCCATGCGCAGTGACCGGATCTGGCCCCGCCGGGACTCGCCGCTTCCGCCGCGCACATGAACATGACCGCCGGACGACGGTTTCCGGCCTCGTATGCCGGACTCGTGCCCGCGCCGCCCGGGATTCTGTCCCCGCATCCCGCCAGTCGGGCCCCCCGCCCCAAGGAGGAAAGCTTGGCCGCCGCAACATCGTGTATTCCCCGCCCCTTCGCAACTGCCCTTGTCCTTTGGACGACCCTTTTCGTGCTCATGCCCCTTTCGGGAACCGCCTCCGCGGCCGGCAGGCATGCCGCCCCCCGAACGGCGCTTCAGGAGCCGCCCAAGCCTGAAGCCGTATCCGGCCCCGACCCCGTGGAGCGCCTGACGCTGGCCTCCCGCCTGGCGGAGGAGGGTCGCAGGATGGGCTCCCCAGCGGCGCTCGCGGCCGCGGCCGAGCTGATGGCCACCGCGCGGATAAAGGCGGTGACCCGGCACAAGACCACCGTGAGCGACCGGGATGACGGTTCCCTGCCAGAGAACAAAGTGCCTTCTCGGGCTTCTATCGCCCGGGCCCTGACCGGCGGGGGTCCCTTATTCGGAAACCCCGAAGGCGCTCCCCCCCCGTCTCCAGTCCCGTCTCCAGTCCCGTCTCCAGTCCCGGTCGCCTACGACTCGGGATCCCTCTTCGGCGAGGCGGCGGCGCTCGCCAGGGAACGCGGGGACGGGGCCCTGGCCGCCACCATCGAGGCCATGGCGGCGGGCTCCCGCCGCGCCCGCAGGCCCCCCGGACCCGAAGGCGAGAGCCACAGCGACCGCATAAGGCCGCACTCCACGGACGTCTACGTCGTGAAGTTCCCTGGAGGGGCCACGGCAAGGGCCACTATAGTCATAAATTCCGGGCAGGACGTGGATCTTTTCGTCTACGATATGGAGGACAATCTCGTGGCCTACGATAACGGCCTCGAGACCGTGGGCGCCTGTTCCTGGACCCCCGAGGAGGAATCCGATTACAGCCTGCGGGTCAGCAACATCTCAGGAGTCACGGTTGACTACACCCTCTACACCAACTAGCGCGACTGCCGACGGCGGCCCTTTCCGCCGAATTTTTTCCTGTCGCCTTCAGATCCCCGCCCCGACCACTCTGCTCCCCTCCCTCCGTCCGCCAGCTCATAGCGCCGGGCGCCCCGGGCGAATCGGTTGAGGCTCCCGGCAGGAGCCTGCAATTTCCAGAAGGTCCGCCGTGCCTGCCCGTTCTGTGAAGAGCGATACCCTGGCGCTAAATATTTTCGGATCTTCGGGCGATTCCCATACGGTCTCTCTGGCGACTGCGGCGGAACTGGGAGCGGAGTACTGAAATACCGATGAGCTCGCGCAGCCATCTTCTGCATGAAGCTCTCGCTGGATGCGGACCGCAGGTCCCAGGCGGTCCCACGCGGTCCCACGCGGTGCCCGGCCTGCCAGGACCGGGGGCTCGTCGTGAGAGGCGTTCCCCCCCCCTCCCGCCAGGTGACTGCTTCGGGGGCTGTTCCCGACCGGCAGGCCGCTCCGGGTCAACTTTTCTGAACGTTGCCCGCGCGGGAGGGTTCCCCCGCCGAGTCGGTCTGGTCCGCCTCCGGAGAGTCGAAGGCGTCCGCGCCATCTGGTGCCTGGAGCATCCGAGACCGCAGGACGGCTGATGGCGTGGGAAAGCAGTGTTTATTGGCGGTTGAGAATAAGGTGATAGCAGGTTCTCTTTCGATTGATGCAAAATTTTTCCCATGGCATGAAAGCAGTAACTCTGAAAAAAATTTCCAGCCCCGGCAGGTTCCGCTTCCCCGTTGAGCGCTGCTTATGAGACCGCGTTATTGGACAGATGCGATCTGTTCCGTTTAATATACTTTGAAAGGCAAAATGAGAGAGATTTCGATGAGGATTTTATCTGGGCGGACCAGGGGGTCATGGAAACGGAAAAAGAGGAACCGGAAAGACAAATTGAGGAAGCCTGAGATGCGGTCTTGATGGTCATGGAGGAAAAGGCAAGCCCGTGAGCTTCCATTATTCATGGAGATCGAGAAGACCGACATGTCCAGGCGGCAGACCGAATTCTGCGTGAATTGCCTGACGTTCTCCGAGGTAGCGGAGGCGGTTCTGGACGGCCCGTGCTCATTGGAATCCGCGCTTGCGGCAGCGACTGGGGAAGCTTTGACCTCCTCTTTTAGATGTGACGCGACATGCGGCGGATCATCCGTCTCACAGTCCGATGAATAATCGATAGGGTCTGTCTGAGCAGGGTTCGGCCGGAAACCGAGTCAACTGATCTGGCCAGCCTTCTCAACGTGATAAAACAATCACTGACTATTACCAACTTCACCATGGAATAAATTTAATCTCTCTACTCCCGTACACCGTTGAGACGGGACAGATTTTCGAACCCGATGCCGTTGAACGGGCCTGGTACAGGATCGGTGGTCACCCGTGGCTTGTCGATGCCCTGGATGATTGCGTTGTTGAAACACAGTCTAAAATGATAATTCCAAGCCCATCACGGGAACCGACATTGACCAGGCGGCCCATGCTTTGATTCTTTGCGATCCGATCCATTTCGACTATCTCAAGGAGCGACTGCAGGATCCGAGAGTCTGAAGGGTAATGGATGCAGTGATTATCGGGGCAGATTCCTTCTCCACAGAAGTTTCGGACGATGATATCGAATATGCCATCGAAGTGGGTCTGCTGGGATATTCTCCAGATAGCTCCGATGCCTTAGTACCTTCCAACCCCATTTATGGAGAGTTAAACGTCATGGCTTTTACCAGGAAATTCCAGAGAAATATTCCAAGCAATTTTTGTCAGCAACAAGTGGATGGATGAAACCAGTGTCGACATGGATGCCCTTCTTAAGGCTTTCCAGGTCTACTGGCGTGAAAATCCAATAGAAAAATCAAAATTATATCAAACTATTTGGACTTCATAGTTGGTTATAGCGTAAAAATAATTTTCCTAAATTATTAAATATCAAATTTAAATCAATTCGGTCTGTAAATTGTTGAGGATCTCAAGGATAAACTTTTAGATTTTTCCAGCAAAGCATACGCTTATCTTGTGCTGTTCGCCTTCCTTCAAAGTGTGTTTAATTGCTGAGCAGATTTCATTAAGAGGGAGTAGGACCTGGGACTGACCAAAGCAGACATATGCGAGAGCTATAAGGATATCCGTTATCAATTAGAATTGACGATCAAGGCTGTCCGGCACCGTAAAGAAAGAATAGAACAGCTACTCGTCTATATGGGCAGTTGCGGATTTTCCGTAGGTTGGCGGGTAGTTTTCGAAAGGATTATTATAAACCCAAGGAAGAGAAACTGTTCGGGAAACTTTAATCTTCGGAAGCAAGACAATTTTTGTAGTCGCTTCTGACGGCAATGCGCGGGATTTCCCGCCATTTCAGTCCTGCCCGCTCTCCAGAATCGCTGTCCATAAGAAATTCGTGGGCCTCTAACGTTTAAAGAATAATATTTTCACTCAGGGGAAATTGCTTCCAGACCAAAGATCTGTATATTGAATTCTACGGGGTAATGCGAACTGCCGCGAGGCAGTTGAAGGATGCTGGGAGTCGGCGGAAGGTCGGAAGGTGTTGTAAGTTAAGTAATATCAATTGGAATGTGCGGTGACTGAGCTGTAAAATTTTAAGTTCATGATCTTGATCTAAATCATCGACACTGTATTAATCTTATGATACAAATAATCCAGAAATCCCCAATTTTTTTTTAAAATTACGATTCATAAATTTTCAAATATGATTATAATTTTCGTCTGTATTTGCAATTTCCAACCCTATCAGAAAACAATCTGTCCATCGATTAAGCTTACCGCGAACCTTCCGCCGCGGCGCTCGAAAGGGAATCTCTTCCAGTACCAGGTTCAAGTGCGCACTTCAATCCGGGTGCCCGTCTTCCAGGACGCCTCTCTTCCGGAGCTCCTGTTTTCCGGAGAGCCTCTCTTGCGGCCCGCCCGCCGTCCGCGCCGGGGGCCTCTTCCGGGTCGATCCGTCAGGCCGTTCTGACGCTCCTCCGCCCCTGGAAGTCTGGAAGCCGACCCGGAGCGAGACGGGCGAAGGTCCGGATCCGGACTTCAGCGGCGACGATTCCCGACCCTTTCGGCTTGCGCCGAGGTTTCGGGGGCCGGCCGGAGGTGGAGCCCGGGCGGGTGCATCGGGGTGCCCGAACGGCGGCAACGCGTCCCCGCGGCGACTGCGGACGTCAGGCCCCGCGGCGGATCTCCCGGTACGTGCCCGCGGATGAGTTCCTCGTCCCGCGCCCCTTGAGGGCAGGGAAAAGTCCCGGGCCCCGCGCGGGGACCGGCTCATGCGTGCGCATGACCTCGCGGCGGCACAGATCCCGGACCCGGGCACGGCTCCGTCTGCGCCCCAGCGGCCGGGAGGGCCGACGCCTCTCCGGGGACAGCTTCCGAACCGGCTTCCTCAGATACCCCGCGACTGGAGGGGAGCGGGTTCAGGCGCTCGTTCTTCCGTGCCGCGTCCGCCGTCGCGGGAACCGGCGGTTGCGCCCTGCCGGGGCCCCGACGGGCACATGCTCCTCGCCGGTGCCCCGTCCGCCGCGCGTTCTCCGCCGGCAAGAGAAATTCCAATGCTCCGGGTACACGGCGCTGTACCGGTGCGGACCGCCCGCGCCTGTCCGGCTCCGGGTGTGGTAGAATACCGGGCATCACCCCAATCGCCTTTCCCGCCGTCCGCGGGCCATGCGGCGCAGGAGGACTGCCCCATGACGGCCTCGACCCCTGGCCGCATCCGCCCCGACCTATCGCTCGCGGCCCTGATCCCCGACCTGCGCCCACGCTCGGTTCCCCCGTTCCCCGCTCACCGCCGCCCGGGTTCGGCTCCCCCGCGCCAGTTCTCCGCCCACACCCGCCCGGGCTCGACCGACCCGCTCCGGAACGGAGTTCCGCTCGGCACGGGCCCGGTCGGCCCGCTCCTCCGGAGCGTCTCTCCCCGGCGTCCGGGCTCCGGGCGGACCGTCCGAATCGCCGTTTGCGCCCTCTGCGGGCTGGCGCTGTCCCTCGCCTTCTTCCTGGCCCTTTCCGTTTCCGGACGCGCCGACGGCCCGGACGTACGGGAGGCGGCCCCGGCAGATCGGGCGGACCGGGCCGGGGACGTCGGGCTCTGGTTCCCCGCCTGGCCCTTCGGCCCGATGGGGGAATCTCTGGAGGAGCTGCGGGCCGGCGCCGAGAGACTTTCCGGGGCGGGCTTGAGCGCCGAAGCCTCCCAGGCCTGGAGGGAGCTCGCGGCGGGGGCGGAGGAGGCCTACGGGGAGGGCGATCCCAGGCCGCTCGCGGCGGCGGGCAGGATGATGCGGGAGTCGGCGCTTGCAGGCTCCTCGGGGGCCGAGGCCTCGGGGCCTCTTCTGTCCGCCGCCCGGATCATGGCCGGGGCCCTTGGTCCGGGATCCCCCGAGCCCTACATGCTCGAGGAGACCGCGCACTCGCTCCGGGCGGGGACAGACCCCGCCGGATCGGCGGTCGAGCTCGCGGGACTCGCCGCCAGGGCCGAGGCGGCGCTGGGCCCCGGCCACCCCCAGACGCTGTCCGTCAGGCGCGCGCTCGCCTCGGCCCTTATGGCGGGGGGAGCTCTCGGCGAGGCTTCGTCGGCCCTGTCGCCGGCGGCCGGGGCATGCGTGTCGAGTTTCGGGCCCGGCTGCCGGGAGAGCCTGGAGACCATGAACCTGCTGGCCGAGGCCATGGCCGCCCGCGGGGACCACTGCCCCGCGGCCGATCTGCTCGCGGCGGCGCTCGGGATCGCGGACGGCGGGCTCGGGCCCGGACACCGGACCGGGCTGTTCCTGGCGGTGTCGCTGGGTCGCGAGCTTCGGCTCTCGGGGCGGCTCAGGGAGGCCAGGGAGCACATGTCCGGGACCCTTGCGGCGGCGGAGGCCGCCCTCGGGGCAGGCGACCGGCTTGCCGGAAGCGCCATGCACGAGCTAGGGCTGGACATGCTGGAACTGGGGGAGCTCGAGGAGGCGGAGACGCTCTGGAGGCGCATCCTGGAGACGAGGATCCGCGAGGAGGGCCCCGAAGGCCCCGGAGCCCTCGCGGCGGCCAACAACCTCGCGGCGGCCCTCCGGGCCCGGGGCGGGCTCGCGGCCGCGCGGGACATGCTGGCCGCCTGCCTCGACGCGAGCGTCCGGACGCTCGGCGCCGACAGTCCCGGCACCCTCGTCCGCGCCGGCCACCTGGCGTCCGTGCTCTACGACCTCGGGAACCTGAACGGGGCGAGGGCGCTTCTTGAGAGGACGCTCGCCGCCAGGGAGGCCGCCCAGGGTCCAGGGGACCCCGACACCGAAGCCGTCAGGGCCAACCTGGCGCTGGCCATGGCGGAGCTGGGCGAGCTGGCCGCGGCGCGGGAACTTAACGAGCGCGCGCTCCACGCCCTGGAATCCTCCCTGGGCCCGGAGCATCCCGTGTCCCTGTCGGCCGCGAACAACCTTGCCTGGACGCTCTACGAACTCGGGGACTACGCCGCCGCCATGCCCGCGTTCCGCCGCGTGGCCGAGGCCAGGGCGGGGGCGCTCGGGCCGGACCACCCGCAGACGCTCGAGTCGCTGGCCAGCCTCGCGGCCTCCATGCACCGGCTGGGGGACGCCCGCGGCGCGTACGACCTCACGAGCCGCGCGCTGGCGGAAGCTGAGGCGCGTCTGGGCCCTCGCCATCCGTCGGTCCTCGCCATCAAGGCCAACACGGCCGCCGCGCTGGAGAACCTCGGGGAGCCGGAGGCCGCCGCCGAGCTTTTCCGGGAAGTTCTGGACGCCCGGATGGCGGTCCTGGACGCCGGACATCCCGACATCGTCGAGTCGGCCCTGGTCCTCGCCGCCTCGCGGCTGAGGCTGGGGGACGCCCCGGCCGCCCGCGCCGTCGGCGCGGCGGCCCTGGCGACCGCGGCCGTGCGCCTCGGTCCCTCCCATCCCCTGGCGTCCAGGTCGGCGGCCTTCATGGGGGAGGCATGGGCGGCGTCCGGGGACCGGGCCGCTGCCGTCTTCTTCCTGAAGGTTGCCGTGGACTCCGCCCAAAAGGAGAGGGCCACGCTGGGGTCCATGGACCGCGACACGAGGCGAGGCTACCTGTCCACGGTGGCCGGCAGCTATCGCAGGCTCTTCGGCCACCTTGTCCGGGAGGGCAGGAACGCGGAGGCCCTTGCCGTGCTGGGGCTCCTGAAGGAGGAGGAGCGCTTCGGGCTCGACAGGGCGTCCTGGGGCGCGGAGGAGCCGAAGGCCAGGACGGAGGCGGTTCCCGCGGCGGCGCGGGCTCCCGGTGCGGCGGGGGGTTCTCCCGGACGGGCCGCGGCGGGTGCGGGGGGCGATCCCCCGGCCGCTTCCGGATTCGGCGCGGCTCCCGATCTCTTCGGGGGCACCCGCGACGGGGAGGCCTGGCAGGCCTTCAGTTCGGCGGCCGGGCATTCCGCCGCGCTCGAGCGGGAACGCGCCGGCCTCGAAGCCGCCCGTACGGCGGGAGGGCTTCGGGAGGATGCCGGGAGGCGGCTCTCGGAGCTCCCCGGGCTGATTTCGGCCGAGGAAGCCGGGCTCGTCGGGCTTCTGGGCAGGATCCCGGAGCTCCTGGCTGTCCCCGGCGTCGGGGAAGGGCTATCCCGGCCGTCCTGGGCCGCGGAGAGGCTGGCCGAGCGCCAGGCGGCGCTGGGCTCCCTGGGACGGGGGACGGTCCTGCTGAATGCCGTGTCCGCGGACGACGGGCTGTTCCTGGTGCTGGTCGCGCCGGACTCGGTCACGGCGAGGTCGTCGGGGACGGGGCACGGGGAGATTGCGGTTCTGGCCCGGGAATTCCGGCGGGCCGTGGCCGATCGGACTGCGGATCCCCGGGCCGAGGCGGGACGGCTCTACGATGCCCTGTTAGGCCCAGTGGATGGCGATCTGGAATCGGCGGGCGCCTCGACCGTCATGCTGTCGCTGGACCAGGAGCTCCGCTACGCCCCCGTGGCGGCACTGTGGGACGGGGAGGGCTGGCTCGTCGAGAGGTACCCGGTCTCCCTCTTCACCGAGGCCACGGCGCTGAGAATGGGGGACCCGCCGTTCGAGGGGGAGGCCACGGTGAGCGCCATGGGCGTCACGCGGGCCTGGCCAGGCTTCCCGGCCCTTCCCGGCGTCGCGGGGGAGCTCGCTGCGGTGGTGAGGACGTCCGGGACGCCCGGCGGGGCGCTCCGGGGCACCTCGGTGACGGACGGGGACTTCACCCGCGCCTCCCTTGCGGAGGGGCTCTCGTCCGGAGCGCCGGTCGTGCATGTCGCGAGCCACTTCAGGCTGGATCCGCGGAGCCTGGAGAATTCGGCCCTCCTGCTCGGCGACGGGGGGACCCTGAGCCTCGGCGAGATACGTTCCGGGCGGGGCCTGGACTTCCGCGGCCTCGATCTCCTCACCCTTTCCGCCTGCGACACGGCGTCCGGAGCCGGGCGAGGGGACGGCAGGGACGTGGAGAGCCTGGGCGAGGTCGTCCAGAGGGCCGGGGCGTCGGCGGTACTCGCGGCCGTGATGCCGGTGGCCGACCGCTCCGTCCCGGATCTCATGCGGGAATTCTACCGCCTGCGCTATTCCGGGGGAGCCTCCAAGGCCGAGGCCCTGCGCGGGGCGCAGCTGAAGATGATGCGCGGCGGGGGGCCGGACGCCGGCGCGGCGCGCGGCAAGGTGCCTTCCCTGCACGGGGAGGCCTCCGTCGGGAACCCCCTCCCCGGTACGCCGGGCTGGGACGGGAAGGGGACGTCGCATCCCTACTACTGGGCGCCTTTCGTGCTCATGGGAAACTGGCGGTGAAAAGCCTTTCGGCCGTTCCCCCGGCTTCCCGTCCCGCCTCCCTCCCCGCCGTCGCGGCCGGATCCCGCCGCGTGGGCCCGGGTAAAACCGCCGGCCGGCCCATTTCCGGCGTCCGGGCCCAGAGCTCCCCGGATCCGGCTTCGGGATGACCGGCCGGTCCGCAGGAACCGTGCCCGAAGCCTTTGCCGCCTCGTGGCCCCCCCGGACGTTCCGGGGGGACGCGGCGCAGGAGGACGCACCATGAAAGCCCCGACAGCACACCCTCCCGCGCTCCGCGCCCTCCTGGCCGCCCCGGCGCTGGCCCTGCTGGTCCTCCCCGCCGCCTCCCTCACCCTCCAGGCACGGGAGGCGGCGGAGCCTTCCGCGTCATCCCCGCCTTCCTCTTCCGCATCCCCGTCTCCGTCCCCTTCGGCCGTTGCCGACCCCCGGCCGGGCCCGCCGCCAGCTGCGGCGGAGCCGGGCGTCCGGGCCGCCGGCGGCTCCCCTGGCCCGGCGTCCGAGCCGGGGGCCGGGCCTGCGCCTGGGGGCCCCCGCAGCCCTTCCCGCTACCGCCCCGCCTGGAACTACGCCCCGATGGGCCCGGAGCTCGAGCAGCTCCGCCTCTCCGCCGAAGAGCTTCTGGATTCCGCCGACCACGAGGCCTCCGCGGAGATCTGGGGCAGGATAGCGGCGGCCGCCGAGTCGGAGTACGGCCCGGACGACCCCAGGGCGCTTCAGGCGCTGAGCTTCCATGCCAGATCGCTCATGGAATTCTCGGCGTCGTGGCAGGCGAGCCGGGAGGCGGCGGACAGGGCCGCCAGCTGGCTCGCCGCGACCCTCGGGCAGGATTCTCCGGAGGCGCTTTACGCCTCCGAGACGGCCGCGCTGTGCCTGCTCCTTTCCGGGGACGTGGCGGGGGCCGGCGAGGCGCTTCAGGATCTTGTCCGGATCTCCCTTTCCGCCCTGGGGCCCGGCCATCCGCAGACGCTCTCGGCCGGGCGCTCCCGCTCCATGGCGGCAGCGGCGTCGGGCGATCCCGAGGCGGCGGTTTCGGAAATGCGCCGGATCTCCGGGACGCACTCCGGCACTCTCGGCTCCTGGCACCCGGAGTCGGTGGCGTCCACGATGTCGCTGGCCTCCGCCCTGGCCGCGGCGGGCGACCGCAGGTCGGCGCGCGATCTGTACGCGCTGGCGCTGGAGTCCCTGGAGCATGTCCGCGGGGCCGGGCACACGGACACACTCGCGGCGCTCCGGAGCCTGGCCGGGGTCGAGGCGTCGCTGGGAAACCATGCCGCGGCGCGGGAACTGGACTCCCGGCTTCTGGAGTCCCAGACCGCCAGGTTCGGGGCGGACGACCCCCGCACCCTGGGCACCCTGGAGAACCTGGCGTCCGATCTGGCGAACTCGGGCGACGGCGAGGGGGCGAGGGAACTTCTGAAAAGGCTCCTCGCCGCCAGGGAGAGGACTGACGGGGCCGATCATCCCTTCACGATGGCTGTCCGCGGGAACCTCGCGGCCGCGCACGAGGCCCTGGGCGACCATGCCGCCGCGCGCGCGGCGTGGGCGGGGCTTCTGGAGTCCCGCGAAAGGATCCTCGGGGCCGACAGCCGGGACGCCCTCGCGGTCCGGAACAGCCTCGCCAGATCCTTCGAGGCGAGCGGGGATTACGTCTCGGCGAGGGCCGAGAGGGAACGGGTCATGGAATCCCTCCTCCGGACGCGGGGCCGGGACGATCCGGAGGCGGTCCTGGCGGGGGCGGCCCTGGCGGGCACGCTGCAGCGCCTGGGGGACCACCGCGCATCACTGGCCCTCTACAGGGCCGCCGCGGAAACTCTGGCCCGCGCGAGGGGCGGGGGCGACCCCGACGCGCTTTCCGCGAGAAGAGGCCTCGCCCGCGGGCTCGACGCCCTGGGCCTGCGCGAGGGGGCCCGCTCGGAGCTGGCCGGTGTCCTGGAAGCGCGGGAGGGGACCCTCGGCGCGGGGCATCCTGACACCCGGCTCGCCCGCGAGGACCTCGCCTCCGTGCTCGTGCGCATGGGAAGATACGGCGAGGCCGAAGCGCTCCTGGCGCCCGCGCCCGACGCGCCCGGCGCCAGGGTAATTCTCGCGGACGCCCTGGACGCGAGGGGCCGGCACGCCGAGGCCAGGGCCGCGCTCGAGGAGGCCATCGACGCTCTGGCCGGGGCCCGTCTGGAGGACGGCCCCGAGGGCCTGGACGCCAGAAGCCGCCTGGCGGCGGTTCTCGTGAGCCTGGGGGAGCCGGAACTGGCGAGGGACACCCTCCGTCTGGTCCTCCAGGCCGAAACCGCCGCGTTCGGGGAGGACGGCCCCGATGCCACCGGGACGCGGGAGAAGCTCGCCTCGATCCTGGAGCGGACAGGGGAGTTCGGCGACGCCCGCGCCATGATGGAGCGGGCGCTGGCCTCCAGGGAAAGGGCCCTCGGGGCCGGGCATCCGCTGACGCTCGGGGACAGGAGCGCCCTGGCGGGCATCATGGCCTCGCAGGGTGAGCTCTCCGAGGCGCGGGCGATGAACGGGCTCGTGCTCCGCGAGGCGGAAGGAACCCTGGGGCCGGAAAGCCCGCTCACGCTCGAGTTCGGCTTCAGGCTGGCCGAGAGCCACTTGGCGGCGGGCGACCTCCGGGGCGCGGGGGACGCGCTCCTCCCCGTCCTTGAGATCCTGACCAGGCTCAAGGGACCCTTCCACCCCGACGCCGCCAGGGCCGCCGCCGGGATCGGCAGGGCGAGTTCCGGGCTGGGGGAAGGGGCCCGGGCGATCTTCTTCCTGAAGCTCGCCGCGGAAGCCTACCGGGAGGCCGTCCGGGAGAACCCCGCGGGCGACGGGGACTGCTGCCGGGCAAGCCCCGCGGCGGCGGAGAGCGTCTGCCGCCTTCTCTTCGGGGAGCTGGCCGGGGCGGGCCGGGTCGCGGAGGCCCTGGACGTCCTGGACTTCATAAAGGGCTACGAGCTCGAGGCGCTCGATCCGGGACGGGCGGAGCCGGCCGGGGAGGGCGGTTCCGGCGGGGCGGCGACTTCAGGAACGGGCCTCACTGCGGCCCCTGGACGCCGGGAGGCCCCGGGAAACCGGGCGGCGGGGACAGGCCTTTTCGCCGGCGCCCCCGAGGAGGAGGCCGCTCGCGAATATTTCCGCCTGGCGGAGATCGGCACGGCCATCGGATCCGGGCAGAATGAGCTGAGGGCCAGGCTGGAGGGGGACGGAACCCTCGGCGCCTCCGACTTCGCCCGCCTGGCGGATCTGGACGCCAGGGCGGGAGAGGCGCGGGAAGTCTTCAAGGCGTTCTGCGCGGGTCTCCCCGGGCTTCCGGGAAGAGGCGCCGGGGACGCGCCGTCCGGGGGGGCTTCGGAAGGCCTGCGCGCCCGCCGGGAGGCGCTGGAGGCGGCGGGCCCGGGCTCGGTCCTGCTCCACGCCGTGATGGCCGGCGGGACCCTCCATCTCGTCCTGGTCACGCCGCGGGCGGCGGCGGTCAGGGAGTCCGCCGCGACGGGCGAGGAGCTCGGTGCCATGGCGGCGGAGTTCCGGGAGCTCCTGGGCGATCCTTCCAGGGACCCCAGGGCCGCCGGAAGGAGGCTCTTCGACGCGGTGATCCGTCCCCTGGAGGACGATCTGGCGGGGGCGGGCGCGAGGACCGTCATGCTGTCCCTGGACGGGGCGCTCCGCTACGTGCCCTTCGGGGCCTTCTGGGACGGGGAGCGGTATCTCGCGGAAAGGCACCCAACCGCCGTCTACACCGGGTCCACCGCCTCCGGGCTCAGGAAACCCGCGCCGGACGGGAAGGCCACGGCGAGGGCCATGGGGGCCACCCGCGACTGGCCGGGCTACCCGGCGCTGCCGGGCGTGGCGGAGGAGATAGCCGCGGTGGTGGGCGGAGCCGGACAGGCGGGGGCCGCTGGCGCCCTGGCGGGCGGCGCGGCAGTTGGCACCGGCGGAGGCGGGGCGCGGGAGCCCCGGCAGCCCCGGGCTGACGGGACGGCCATCGGGCCCGACGGGGGAATCATGGAGGGGAAGGGCATGCTGGACTCGGACTTCACGCGCGCGTCGCTCGCGGCGGGCCTCGCTTCCGGAGCGCGGGCCGTGCATGTGGCCAGCCGCTTCAGGCTGGACCCCCAATCCCACGGGGCCTCGGAGCTTCTCCTCGGGGACGGGACCGCGATAAGCCTCAGGGCCATGGAGACCGGGGGGGACATGGACTTCGGTGGCATCGATCTGCTGACGTTTTCGGGCTGCGAAGCCCCGTCGGCCTCGCGCGGCGGGACCGGCGCCGAGGTCGAGAGCCTGGGGGAGGCGCTCCAGAGGGCCGGTGCCTCGGCCGTTCTGGCATCCCTCTGGCCGGTGGAGGATCTCTCCAGGGCCGAACTCATGAAGGAGATGTACCGCCTGCGCTACGTGCAGGGCCTGGACAAGGCCGAGGCGCTCCGCGCGGCGCAGCTGAAGCTCATGCGCGGAGCGGACGGCGGTCCCGGCGGTGCGCGCGCCGCGTCACCCGCCCGGCCGCATGGCGGGGCGGAACCGGGCGGGGGGAGTGCGGCCGCTCCGGAGGCTCCGCGCTGGGAAGGCGGCGGCCGCTCGCACCCGTACTACTGGGCTCCCTTCGTCGTGACGGGGGACTGGAGGTGACGGCGGAGGCGCCGTCTCCCGTCCGGGGCGCGGCGCGCGTAAGGGCTCTCGGGCCCCGCTTCGCCGCACGGGCGCCTGCGTTGCCCGGGAGCCGCAGGACCGTACGGATTGGGGGATGCCGGGGAAATCGGCTCCGCGCGGAAACGCGATCGCCGGTCCCGCGTTCCGCCGGGGGGCGCCCGGACATGAGTCCCCATCTCCGAAAGGCATGGGATTTGAGGATTTTGCAGGCTGTTCAAACTCAAGCCGCACTTTTTCCGGCGCTCGTCCGTGAAATTTTCGGGTTGCCGTCGGATTGATTTGTCCTGGAAATGACGGGAACCTTCGAAGGCGTTTTGCCGGGGCAATGTGAAAAGCGGAAAATTATAAAACGGCGGGAAGGGGAGGAGCTTCCGCAACTGGGCAGGGGGGAATATCCGGGTATGCGGGGACATGACGCGGTGCTGGAGACCCGTCAGGGCGCCTGTACCGCCATATGATGGACATGTCTGCCGTCCGTCAGAGACAGGGCCTGAACAGTTGCGGTTTTCCAGTTTCCAGCGGTTGAGGAATTTTTGGAGAAGAGATGAAAATCGACCAGTCGGCCCGATTGTTTAGGCGGCAGGCGGTTTTGGCGGCCTGCGGCAGGAACCGGACCTCCGTCCGACAGGTCCCGGATGGATCGTTAGGCAAAGCCGGCCAGGAGCTTCCATGCCGCAGGAGTCCGCAGTCATTCTAGACACCGCATTATACCCGCTGTACCGCCTCTTCCGGACGTAAGTGGTATGATTGAAGGCGAATACCGTTTCGTCCTCCGCGCGCCGCGCCTGTCCGTCAAAACCGCGCGTCTGAAATTCCTGACCGAAAAGATTAACTGTCATCGCAGGTTCAGGATGTCCTCGGTGTACTGCAGGATTCGCAAGTCCGCTTCCAGAATCCGGATGTCCTTGGGGTACTGCAGGATTCGCAAGTCCGCTTTCGGAATCCGGACGACCGCCATGTTCTCCCCCTCAGCCGGGGGTGCATGGCGGCGCGGGGGTTCTTCCCGTCGTTCTGCCTTGATTTCGATAAGAGCACCGTCCTGGAGCGCCCGCCTCACCTCATCAGCCCTTCTTGGAATACGGCCTTTCTTCTGGTAAACTAATTCAATGCCGCATCAAGAGCCCTGCTCCCCCGGCGCCGCGGCGCGTGACGGTCCTGCGGCGGACGTTCAGGCCCCTGCCTCGCAGACAGCACGTGCCGGGGCGCGGCCCCGGCACGGGGCAGATGCGGCCAGCGCCAGGGCGCCTGACCCTCCTGAGTCCCGAAACAGCAAGGAGTTCCCCCCCCCATGACCAGCTTTCTGGCAAAAGCGGCGGTCGCCCTTCTCGCGGCGGCTGCCCTGGCCCTCCCGGTCCGGCTCCAGGCCCAGGACGATCCCCGGCCCCCGCAGGAGTTCGTGACTCTGGGGACGGGAGGCGTAACCGGCGTCTACTACCCCGTGGGCGGCGTCATCTGCAACCTGATGGGCAAGACCCGCCGCGCCAGGGAGCACAACATCCGTTGCACGGTGGAGTCGACGGGCGCATCTGTCTTCAACGTGAACGCCATCCGTTCCGGCGACCTGTCCATGGGCATCGTCCAGTCCGATGTCCAGCACTACGCCTACAGGGGCGTAGAGCAGTTCGGGGACGCCGGCGCCGACGAGAACCTGAGGGTCCTCTTCTCCCTCCAGTCCGAGGCCTTCACCCTGGTGGCCCGCGACGACGCCTCGATCCGGGTCTTCGAAGACCTGCGGGGAAAGCGCATGAACCTGGGCGACCCGGGTTCCGGCAACCGCAACACCCTGGAGCTCCTCATGAGGGAGTACGGGTGGACCGCCGACGTCTTCGCCCTCGCGACCGACCTGAAACCCGCCGAGATGGCCGGGGCCCTCTGCGACGGCAAGATAGACGCCTTCGTCTACGTGGTCGGCCATCCCAACGGCTCCATCCAGGAGGCCGCGAACACCTGCTCCTCCCACCTGGTGCCGGTGACCGGCCCCAAGGTCGACTCCTTCGTGGCCAAGTACCCCTTCTACCCTTCCGCGGTGATCAGGGGCGGGACCTACAAGGGCTCAGACGCCGACGTGCCGACCTTCGGCCCCAGGGCAACGCTCATGGCCTCCGCGAGCCTCCCGGAGAACGTCGCCTACCACGTCGCCAAGTCCATCTTCACCAATTTCGACGAGTTCAAGAGCCTCCATCCGGCCCTGGCCGGCCTCACCCCGCAGAACATGCTGGAGGGCAACTCCGCGCCCTTCCATCCCGGGGCGCTGAGGTACTTCAGGGAGGCCGGCCTGGAAGTGCCCGGATCTTCCGAGTAGTCACGGGGCACGGCCCCGGTCCCTCCCGCTGATTCACGCGCGTCCCCGAGGTGCGCCAGGCGGGGCCCTACGGAGGGGCCCGGCCTGGCCGGTCCGCGTCCCGCGCGGCCGGGAATCCTGAGAGGAACGCCGCTTCCCCCAATGAGGGCCGGCGCCGCTCCGCGGCCCGCCCGCGCCCGAGCTTCCCGTCCGACGGCCTTCAGGTTGGTTTATGCCCTTCCATCCCGGCGAGCCCACCCGCGCGCACAGCCAAGTCATAGCCCGGATGCTCGAGAGGGAGACCGGGCGCCGCAAGCCGCAGGGGTATCCCCACGCGCTCATCATCGTCGTCGCGGTCTGCTGGTCACTTTTCCAGCTCTGGATCTGCTCGCCGCTCCCCTACTCCATCGGCTTCGGCGTCTTCAACGACACGGCCACCCGCGCCCTCCACCTGAGCTTCGCTGTCTTCCTCTGCTTTCTGGGTTTCCCCTTCCTGAAGTCGAGCCCCTCCGACCGCATCCCCCTCTACGACTGGGCGATGGCGCTGGCCGCGGCCTTCTGCGCCTGCTACCTGTTCATCTTCCAGGCAGAGCTCGTCAGGAGGCCCGGCATACCCGCGCCCAGGGACGTGGCGGTGGCCATCGCGGGCGTGGCCCTCCTCCTCGAGGCCACCCGCAGGGTCATGGGGCTCCCCATGACCGCGGTGGCCATCCTCTTCCTGATATACGTGTTCCTCGGGCCCCACTTCCCCGACCTCATCTCCCACCGCGGGGCCAGCCTCTCCAGGGCCGCCTCCCAGTTCTGGCTCACCCAGGAGGGGGTCTTCGGGGTGCCCCTGGGGGTGTCCACCAGCTTCGTCTTCCTCTACGTGCTCTTCGGCTCGATGCTGGAGAACGCCGGGGCGGGCTCGTATCTCACCGCGCTCTCCTTCTCGCTCCTGGGCCGCCTCCGCGGGGGGCCGGCCAAGGCCGCCGTGGTCGCGTCGGGCCTGCACGGGCTCATCTCCGGATCGTCCATCGCGAACGTGCTGACCTGCGGTCCGGTAACCATACTCCTCATGAAGAAGGCCGGCTTCTCCGCCGAGAAGGCCGGGGCCATCGAGGTCGCGGCAGGCTCCAACGGCCAGATCATGCCCCCGGTCATGGGCGCGGCGGCCTTCCTCATGGCCGAGTACACCAGCATCCCCTACTCGCAGATAATCAGGCACGCCTTCGTGCCCGCCATCCTCGCCTACTTCTCCCTCCTCTACATAGTCCACATCGAGGCCGTGAAGATGGGCATGGGGAGCGCGGGCAGGTCCGTGAACCCCCTGAAGGCCCGCCTCCTGCGGGGGCTCATCCTCTGTTCCGGCGGCACGGTCATAGTCTGCATGGCCTACTACCTGCTGGCCTGGATCCCCGGGGTGTTCGGGGGCTGCTCCTTCCTCGTCTTCGGGGTCCTCCTGACCGCCGGCTACGTCCTGCTACTCTTCGTATCCCTCCGCTTCCCCCAGATACCCGAGGGCGACACCGACGCGCTCATGCGCATAGGCTCGGTCACCCCGGTGCTGTTCGCCGGGCTATACTTCCTCCTCCCCACCGCAGTCCTGGTCTGGGGCCTCATGGTGATGGAGATGAGCCCGGGCCTCGCCGCCTACTACGCCTGCCTCATGATGATCCTGATCCTGCTCACCCGGAAGCCGCTGGCGGCGCTGATCCGGCGGGAGCCGGTGAAGCCCATGATCTCGGAGGCCGTGTCGAGCCTCCTCTCGAGCCTCGTCAACGGCGCGAAGAACATGGTGGGCATCGGGCTCGCCACCGCCACGGCCGGCATAGTCGTGGGCGCGGTGAGCCTGACCGGCGTCGGCCAGGTGCTCGCCTCCCTCGTCGAGGCCATCTCAGGGGGCTACCTCCCGGCCGTCCTGGTGCTCACCGCCGTGCTCGCCATCATCCTGGGCATGGGGCTGCCCACGACGGCGAACTACATCATCGTCTCCACCCTGCTCGCCCCGGTAATCTACAACATAAGCGCCGCCCACGGCATGGGCATCCCCTACCTGGCTGTGCATCTGTTCTGCCTCTACTTCGGCGTCATGGCGGACGCGACCCCGCCGGTCGCCCTGGCGGCCTTCGCCGCCTCCGGAATATCGGGGGGCAACCCGTTCAAGACGGGCATACAGGGATTCGTCTACGAGCTGCGCACGGCCGTCCTGCCCTTCGTCTTCCTCTACAACCAGGAGATTCTCCTCATCAACATCAGGAACGTCTGGCACTTCGCCTGGGTGTTCGCCACCTCCGCCCTTGCCTGCGTGGCCTTCGCGAGCATCACCCAGCGCTTCATGCTCCTGAAGACCAGGATCTGGGAGATGGCGGCCCTGGCCTTGGCCATGATGTTCCTCTTCCGCCCGGACATACCGCAGGACATGCTGTTCCCGCCCTACAGGGAGCTCCCCCCCGCCCGGGTGATGGAGACGGTGGCCGCCCTCGATGAAGGGGCGCCCATGCGCCTGCGCCTGGAGACGGACTTCGGCAACGGCAGGGTGGTGCGGCAGACGGTCGTGCTCCCTTTCGAGGGAGACGGCGCCGAGAAGCGTCTGGAGAGCGCCGGGGCACGCCTGGCCTGGGACGGCGACGTCCTCATGATAGACGACGTGGTCTACGCGAGCCGCCTCGAGCTTCTGGGCGTGAACATGGAGGACCCCACCAGGGTCGTCGGCGTGGAGGTCCCCGAGGAAAGGCCATCCAAATGGATTTTCGGCATCCCGGGCATCCTTATCTTCTTCGGGGTCTTCATGGCCCAGCGGAGGCGGAAGGCCGCCTGGGACGCCGCCGGGAAGGGCGAGGCGGCCGGGGCGTCCGGCGTGCCGGCCGGGGGGTCCCCCCCTCCTTCCGGGGTCCGGGGGCTCTCCGCCGCGAAGATCGTGGAGGGGCCGTCCGAGGCGCCCTGACGGCTCCCGGCCCGCAGCCCGTCCTCTCCGGCCGGAGGGGCCTTCAGCCACTCTCGGCGGCCTTGCCTTCCCGACGCTCCCCGCCCCGGGCCTCCTGCCCGGCCCGGGAGCCCGGGGTTTTGCCCTGCCCCGGAGGGCGGCCGCCCTTTCCGGGCCCCGCCAGTCCCCTCTCCCTGAAGCGCCCGGCGGGAAATTGCGGACGGTCCCCTGACGGGAAGCGCCGGCGGATTCCGCCGCCCCGCAGTTTCCCGGCGGTATGTTCGCGGCCCGTCCGGACCCGGTCCGCCGGGCGGAGACCGCGCGGATAAGGGAGCGCCGGCGCGGCCGGCCCGGAAGGAGATCGGCCGGGCGGGGGAAGGGATCGCGGCCCCGGGCGGCAGGCCGGGGAAGGGGGCCTCCGTCGCGGTCGCCGCCCCTAACGCGTTCGGGAAATGCCGGACGAGCAGGTTCTTCGGGTCAGCATTCCGCGGGTCAGCGTTCCGCGACCGGTTCCTTGACTGCCCTCCGCAGGGCGTCCGGCGGCAGGACCGACGGCGATGACGGCTTCATGGTCATGACCAGCAGGAGTCCGAAGAGGGAATCGGGCCCGGTCGCGATGACCCGCCGCAGGCCGGACGGGGGGAGTTTCCGCGTACTCAGGGGGAGCTTTTCCGGCACGGGAACTGTCTGCCGGACGGAAGCGAGCGATTGGCCTGGCGGACGCGTTCCGGATTATGCCCGGGGCTGGGTTCGGCTTGCCTCGTTCGCGGACGGAAACGGGACGTCGCATTTGTTTTCCTTGAGGCCGCCCCGTCCGCCGGGCAGACGGGAGCCGAACGGAAACCTGCCGCTGAAGCCTTGCCGCGGGAAATTCGGCATGTCCGATCCGTTCAGGATCTCCGGATCCTCCGGCCTCGGGCAGGACCCGTTCAGCGCCTCCTGCGCGGCGGCGCGTCGGGTACGAGCGCCCGCCAGCTCCCCGTGCCCTTCGGCAGGTGCCTGTAGGCCGATGCGGTCTCGGCAACGGTCTTGCCTGACTTGTCCGCGAGGCCCCACCTGCTGAAATTTGCCGGCAGCGGCCCGCGCTCGACCGCGACGTGAGCGACTGTGGTGCCCTTGTTGTCGGCGAGCTCCCACTTGCGGAAGGAGGCGGGCAGGTTCCCGTTCAGGGCGGCTTCGTGCGCGACGGTCCAGCCGGTGAGGTCCGCCAGCTCCCACATGTCGTAGCCCTTCGGCAGCGGCCCCCGCTCGGCCAGGGTGTGGGCGACCGAAGTGCCGCTGAGATCGGCTATGTGCCACATGCTGAAATCTCCGGGGAGCTGCCCGTTCGCCGCTGCCTCGTGCGATACTGTCCATCCAGTCCTGCGGTCAAGCACCTGTCTGGGCTGGAAGATCTGCGGCGCGAAGTCGCCTCCGCTCACAAGGTCCCGCCAGTCCCCGATGCCGTCCGGAAGGTGCCCGTGCTTGGATGCCTGGAGGGCCACGGTCCTGCCGGAACGGGACTGCATGTCCCACCTGTCGAACCCGGAAGGGAGCCTGCCGAAGATCGCCGCCACATGGGCGACCGTGCGGCCCTCTCGGTCGAGGAGCTCCCAGGTGTCGAAGTCAGGGGGAAGGTGTCCCAGTCTGGCCGCCACGTGGGCCACCGTCCTGCCGAATCCGTCGGCGAGATCCCAGCGGTCGAAATCCGGGGGGAGGGGACCGTGGCCGGCGGCCTCGTGGGCGACCGTCTTGCCGGAGTCGTCCGCGAGATCCCAGAGCTCCAGCCCCTCCGGGAGGTGGCCGTTTCTCGCGGCCACGTGGGCCACGCTCACACCCCGGCGCCCCCTCATCTCCCACATGTCGAAGCCCTCGGGGTACATTCCGGCTTCCGCCGCTATGTGGGCGAGCGTCATGCCGTCGTGGCCGGCCATGTCCCAGCCCGGGAAATCGTACGGCATCTCGCCTTTTTTGACCCAGTCGACCAGGCGGTTCCAGACTACCCCCGTAGGGCCGGCGTAGGTCATCGTCCTGCCCTCCGGGGGAACGGGGGCGCCCCGGCCCCGGGAGCGGCGCCCTCCGCCGTCCGCCGGGACTGCGGGGAAGCTGCTCGGGACCGGTTCCCGAGCGCCTTCCGGGAGGGCGGCGGTCCCGACCGTCCGTCATGAGAGCGGAACTGACCGCGGTGTCTTGCCGTGCGCATGTGCTGGTTCTCCTCGGTTTCGGGTTTTCGGGGCGGAAGCCCCGGGACGCCGGCCGCCCAGGGAAGGGCTGTCGGCAAGGAGGCCGACACCGGGGCGGACCGGATCAGGGGCGCGTGTCACCCGAGTCCGGACCCGCGCCGGGGCCGGCGCCGAAACGGGGCTTCTGGGAGGATTTCCGGCCGTCTCCCGCCGCATCCGGCCTGCGGAGGGCACACGGACGGACTGCGCCTCCGCCCGGCGGTCACGGGAAGCCAGCGGCGCAAGCCGCCGGTCCTCCCAGCCCCTGTTGCCCCGAACTTAGTGACGGATGGACTGCGGACCGGGAAGGGCACCGTTCCGGACGGGACCGGACCCTGGCGGAGATGTCCCTGTGGCAGGGCCGGCCGGCCCTGGGTGTCGTCCGGTCACGGGGGACTGGAAGCCGTCGCGGTCATGTGAAAAATACTATACACCCGCGCCCGGACAAGGCAAGGGAAAGATCAACAGGAATGGAGGAGGGGAAGGGGATTCCGGAAGGGGGAAGGGAAAAGCTATTCCGGCCGTTCAAGGCGGAGGCGGCCCCGGAGAGGTTGCCCGGCGACCCGGGACCTTGCGCCGGAGGTTGGGGAGGCGGGGGAGACGGCGTGCGGCAGTTCCCGGCAGCGCATGCGTTCCGGAGCGCCGTCCCGTTTCCTACGGACCGCCGGGGCCCTGTGGCGGAGGAGCGTCTGGAGGCCTGACGATGCCGGAACGCGGGCAGGGGAGCGGAGCCGTCCGCCGGCTCGGGCCCGGGGTGCCTGCGCCCGGACATTTGGAGCATTTCCCCGGTATCAAATACGTCATTTCAAAATACCGTGCGAGAATTCCAAGGGGATTTCTTGGCCTCGGGTCACCTTGACATGATTAATAATCAAATCGCATATTTTATGTCAAAATTATCAATTAGTGGTTGTTTTTTTAAATATTATGGTAGTGTGGGCTTTAAAGGAGCTAGCTGATGGTCCGCCCGGCTGAGCACCCCCCCACCTCGACTTCCTCCTCATCCACTTCTTAATCGGATGGATTCGATCGTGGACTTTGCCGACCTTCCTGACCACCCGGACCAAGATAGTGCTCTTAAGCGCCATTGGCTTTCTTGACTGCGATATTGCGGAGGTGCTTATCCTGCACAAAAATGGCGTGGCGAAATGGAGGAAACGGTTCCTTGCGTTAGGCATAGAAGGATTGCTGGACGCTCCCCGCTCCGGCAGACTGCGGAAATTCGGTAGCGACTGCCAGGACGGAGGCAAGCGGAAGCAATTCTACCAAAAGCGTGTTGAGATGGTTGCGGAAGATCACCACACCTCAATCGATGGAACGCTGAAGCAGGACACCAGCACAGTGAACGACCTTTCCGCATTCTCCTGCAAAGCGAGGGTGGAGGGATGTCAGGAAATTTCCGTACTGTATGCCTCTGATATTGAACTCATGGATCCGATCTGTGCGCAGATCTTCCCTGGCAGCAGTATTGGTGCAAGTTCTTACCCGGCGTTCATCCGGAACAACAATATCAGGAAAGGGATCATCGTAGCGGATAAGGGGTTTCCCTCCGAGCAAGATCGAAGGCTTGCTGAAGGAAAGGCCCGAGTTGCACTACTTGACGCCAATCAGGCGAAACGACAGGCGTATCGCCGAAAACTCGATGCTCGCATTCGAGGAAGTCCTCGAAGGGATAATCGACAGGCAAATAGTCTTCAAGAAATGCCCCATCGGATGAGGCAGGTTCCTATACTCCTTCAAGGATGCCAAGAGAGGAGCCGCGGAAGAGGCTGGATATCTGGCAAACGCTGAGAAGAAACATAACTTTGATACGGTTAAGTTTGCGGGAAAGAAAGAGACCTTCGGAGTAATCGTATTCGAATGCGATCAGGACTTGCCCTTTAAGACGGTTTACCTATGCCACTATGACAGATGGATGCTAGAACTTGTATTCGCAAGATACAAAAACGATGAGTGTCTCGACAAGACCAATGTACAGGGTGATTTTTCGCTGATCGGATCGGAATTCATCAATTTCATATCCACCGTTGCGACATGCCGCATCCTTCGAAAAGCCAGGTCGGCAGGCCTGCCGGCCTACATGTCGTACGGAGAACTGATGGATGACCTGTCATCGGCATGGCGGGTGAAAGACGCCCCAGAGCCTCCTTCGGTCAATGTTGCATACTGGGTCAACACCCTGAACTGCGTCATCGATGAACTAGAAGCATTGGGACTTTCCGTGCCAGCTGCAAAGTCTATCCCCAAGAAAAGGGGTCGGCCCAACAAAGATTCGGAGGA
>JAISEQ010000541.1 GCA_031264045.1 Deltaproteobacteria bacterium | reverse complement strand
TTCTCCTTCTTCAATTTTTTTCATTCTTCATTCTTCATTCTTCATTCTTCATTCTTCATTCTTCATTCTTCATTCGTCATTCGTCATTCTTCTTCTCCTTCTTCATTCTTCTCCTTCTTCATTCTTCTCATTCTTCTTCTTCTTCTCCTCCTCCTCCTCCTCCTCCTCCGCCGCCGCCGCCGCCGCCGCCGTCTTCGGAGAGCTTCCCGACCGTCAGCCGAACTGGCCTGCATGGCAAGACCCGGCCCGGCAGGAAAACCTTGGGCCCGGTCCTGGCCGGACCGGCCCGGTCAGGGTTGCCCGAACCTGGCCGACTGGGCAGAGCCCCCTCGGCCGGGGATGCTCCGGCGATCGAACGGGGTCGGCCCCAGCTCCTGGGGCGCGCCGGGACTTGACATGGGGGGAGCCCCTGTGGATAATGTTCAAGTTCCCGGTCGATTGGCAAATGTCGGCTACGCGGAACAAATCCAGGCGTGTAGCTCAGTGGGAGAGCACTACCCTGACACGGTAGTGGTCAAGAGTTCAAATCTCTTCACGCCTACCATTGTTCGCCAGTCAGTGTCATTCAGGCTTGTTCAGACCAGAAACCGCGAGCGCTCTCGGTTTCTGGTCTTTTATTTGCATGGGGGTCGCGTCAGGACCCGGCGGGGGAACTTTTCTCCGTTCCGGCGGGCGCCGGGGCTTCCGGCACTGGCCGGCACGGCGGTTTCCCCGTCCCTCGCGGATTTTCCGGCTCCCCCGCCGCCGGGACGGCTCTCTTCAGGGGGCTGCCGAGCCTGCGGGGGCTTTAAAATCCTTTGTGCTTTTGTTAATATTTCCTTTTTCACGGCCCGGGGCGCCGCCCCGGGACAGCCGGGCCCCGGCGGGCCCGCGGCCCCTCGCGGCAGCTCGCTCCGGGGCCCATGACCAAAGGAGTTCAGCCCCTCTCCGCCGGACATGCGGGCCGGGGCGTTCCAAAGATGGCTCGTTTCCAGGTGGCCGCCGTTGGCGGCGCGGTTGAAGTGGAGTGGGAGGGGGCGGATGAGCCCCGCGCGGCGGATCTGTTCCGGCTGGCGGGTCTCCCCCAGAAGGGGCCGGCGAGGCCGCTTGCCGCCCGCCTCCAGGGCAGGATGGTCGATCTGGCGGCGCCGGTGCCGCCCGGGGGGCCGGTTTCCCCCGTGACCAGGGACGATCCGGAGGCCCTGGCGCTCCTTCGCCATTCCGCCGCGCACCTGATGGCCGAGGCGGTGAGGAGGCTGTTCCCCAACGCGATGGTGGCCATAGGCCCCGCCGTGGAGGACGGCTTCTACTACGACTTCGACATCGGGAGGCCTTTCACCGAGGACGATCTCGCCGAGATCTCCGCCGAGATGGAGGCGATTGCCGGCGAGGCGCAGCCGTTCACCCGCTCAGAAGTCCCCGCCGCGGAGGCGCTCGAGCTCTTCAGGACGAGGGGCGAGGTCTACAAGGCCGAGATCATCGAGGATCTGGTGGCCCAGGGCGAGAGCCGCGTGAGCCTCTACAGCTGCGGGGACTTCACGGATCTGTGCCGCGGGCCGCACATCCCCGACAGCTCGTGGGGCTCCTCCTTCAAGCTCCTCTCGGTCGCCGGGGCCTACTGGCGCGGAGACGAGAAGCGCCCCATGCTCCAGCGCATCTACGGGACCGCCTTCTTCACGCCCAAGGAGCTGAAGGCGCACCTTGCCTTCCTGGAGGAGGCGCGGCGCCGTGACCACCGCAAGCTGGGGAAGGAGCTCGAGCTCTTCTCCCTCCATGAGGAGATAGGGGGAGGCCTTGTCGTCTGGCACCCGAAGGGGGCCCTCCTCCGGACGCTTCTGGAGGAATTCGAGCGCGGCGAGCACCTGAAGCGCGGCTACGACGTCGTCATGGGCCCGCAGATCCTGAAGTCCGAGCTCTGGGGCCGGAGCGGCCATCTGGACTACTACCGCGAGAACATGTACTTCACGGAGATAGACGGCCAGGGCTACGCCATAAAGCCCATGAACTGCCTCTCCCACATGTTCGTCTACCGCTCCAAGGTGAGATCCTTCCGGGATCTCCCGATCCGCCTCTTCGAGCTGGGCACCGTGCAGCGCCACGAGAAGAGCGGGGTCCTGCACGGGCTCACCAGGGTGAGGCAGTTCACCCAGGACGACGCCCACATCTTCTGCACCCCCTCCCAGGTGGAGGGCGAGATCCTGGGGGTGCTGACCTTCGTCCGGGACATGATGGCGGCCTTCGACTTCGATTTCGAGCTGGAGCTCTCCACCAGGCCGGAGAAGTCCATCGGCACCGACCAGGACTGGGAGATGGCAACGGGCGCCCTCAGGGCCGCGCTCCGGGGCATCGGCAGGCCGTACGACGTGAACGAGGGCGACGGCGCCTTCTACGGGCCGAAGATAGACGTGAAGCTCAAGGACGCGCTGAACCGCCGCTGGCAGTGCGCCACGGTCCAGTGCGACTTCACCCTGCCCGAACGCTTCGATCTGAGCTTCGTCGACTCCGACAACACCCGCCCCCGGCCGGTCATGCTCCACCGCACGATCTTCGGGAGCCTGGAGCGCTTCATAGGGGTGCTCATCGAGCACTACGCGGGGGACTTCCCCCTGTGGCTCGCCCCCGTCCAGGCGACCGTCGTGACCGTCACGGGACGCGCGGACGACGCGGCCAGGGCCTACGCCGGCGCGCTGAGGAAAAAGGGCGTCCGGGTGGAATGCGACTTGCGCAACGAGAAGCTGGGCTATAAAATACGTGAGTCCGAGCTCGCCAAGATCCCCTACGTGCTTGTCATGGGGGACAAGGAGGCCGAGAGCGGCGCCGCCTCCGTGCGCTCCCGCCGCGGCGGCCAGGCGGGCGAGCTCGACCCGGCCGGATTCCTTGAGCTCGTGGCCCCCTCCATGTCCCCGCCGTCCTGGGACTGATCCGGGACCGTCCGGTTCCGGAATCCTTCCGGGACCCCAAGCCCGACCCCGCCTCCTGGGCCCTCCCGGGTCCCGGGACTCCCCCGTGCGCCCGCCAGGGCGGACGGGCGCACCGCCGCTCCGGCAGCACCGGAAGCGGCCTCCCCCCGCGCCCCGGCAGGGAGCCGGGGCCCCGTCCGGGCGGAGCCGGACGGGCGGCGCAACCCTTCGAAAAGAGAGGTGCAGGTATCAACGGAAAGAGGAAGGACTCGGACTCCAAACGGGTCAACGTGAACGAGATGATCAGGGTGCCGCAGGTGAGGCTCATAAACGAGAACGGCAGCCCGGTCGGGATCCTGACCCCGCGGGAGGCGCTGGCTATGGCCAGGGCCGCCGAGCTTGACCTGGTGGAGGTGGCCCCTGAGGCCGATCCCCCCGTCTGCAGGATAATGGACTTCGGGAGGTACAAGTACCTGCAGAGCAAGAAGCTCGCCGAGTCACGCCGCAAGGCCACCATCGTGGAGATAAAGGAGGTCAAGTTCCGGCCCAAGACTGCGGAGCACGACTACCAGACCAAGATAAAGAAGATCCAGAAGTTCCTGGCCGAGAAGAACAAGATCAAGGTGAGCCTGGCCTTCCGGGGCAGGGAGATAACACACGCCGATCTCGGGCGCGACCTCATGAACAGGGTCATCACGGACATAGCCGAGACGGGCGTCCCGGAGCAGATGCCCAAGCTCGAGGGCCGCTCCATCGTGATGGTCATCTCCCCCAAGGCCACCTGAGCCTTCCGCCGGTCCTCCCGGGCGTCCCTCTGCCCCCCGGCTCCCGAAGAGCGCCGGGACTGCGCCCGCCGTCGGCCCGCCCGGCCGGGACGGACCGGAAGGCCCCGGCCCGGGCCCCGGAAGCTCCCGCCCGCAAGCTCCCGGAAGACCCGCAAAAAAAACCCCCTCCTGGAGGGGGTTGTTTGTTTTCGAATGCGGGCCCCGGACGCGGCCGCGCCGCAGGTTTCGGAAGCGGGGCGGTCCGGCGCTACATCTTGTTGGCCACCTTGTTCACGATGTTCTTCACGGTGGTCTTGCGTTCCGACGGGGTCTGGTCCAGATAGCTCTTGCGCTTGGGGGTTCCCTCGCCTGCGGCACCGCCGGGCAGCGGGACCTTGGCGCCCCTGCCGTTCGGGACCGTGGGCGTGGGGCCCGTGCCGCCGTCGGTGTCCTTGTAGTCGGTGGCGTACCACCCCGAGCCTTTGAACTGGAAGCTCGCGCGGCTCATGATCTTGTGCAGCTCCCCGCGGCATTCGGGGCATTCGGTGAGCGGCGGGTCGGACATCCTCTGGGTGGCCTCTGTTATCTTCCCGCACGAGGAGCACTCGTATTCGTAGATGGGCATCTTGGTGGCTCTCCTTGAGGCCCGTCGGCCCGGGCTGCGGCCTGGAATGGGTGATGCGGGCCTAAAATGGACATTCCGGCGAAGGGCCTCTCGGACCTCACCGGAAAGCACATGTAATTTAGTTACCCGGAGGCCGTTTGTCAAGGCCGGATGCCGCCCGGCGGGCCGCCTGGGGGGGGACGCCCGCGTCGGGTTCATGGTTCCCCGGCGTTCTTCCGCGGACGGGAGGCTTCCAGGAAAGCCCTGCGGGATGCGGACTCGGACGGTGCGGTCCGGGATCGCGATGCGGTCCAGGATCGCGCGGGCGGGGAGGGCGCGGTCAGGGATTTCGATGCGGTCCTGGACCGCGCGGGCGGGGACGTCGCGGTTGGGGGCGCGGGCCGGCGGGGCAGGATCCGGAGGGACCGGAAGCCTGCGGGGCCGGGGCTTCGGGCTTGCGGGCGCCGTTTCTGAACCGTGCCCGGGAGGGTCGGACGGCGAGGGGCGCGGACGGCGTTCCCCGGACGTGCCGGCCGCCTTCCGATGCCGCCCCCGTTCCGGCGGCGCCCCGCCGGTCAGCTCCCCGCAAGGCTTGCGGGGGGAAAGAGCCCGAGCACTTCCCTGAGGCGCTCCAGCACCGCGGGGGGGCCGATGCTTTCCATGCAGAAGTTGTCCTTCCTGGGGCAGTCCCTCTTGAAGCAGGGGGAGCACGGGACGCCCGCCGCCACGTAGCGGGCGGCCGGTCCCCATGTCCCGGCCCTCTCGCCGCTGGACGGGCCGAAAAGGGAGACAGTGGGAGTGCCCTGGGCGGCGGCGAGGTGCAGGGGGCCGGTGTCGGCGCCCGCGCAGACGGACGCGAGCGAGGTGAGCCCCATGAGGCCCCGGATGTCGGTGGCGCCCGTCAGATCGGGGATGGCCCGGCCCGCCGGCGTCCCGGCCAGACTGATGATCTCCCGCGCGAGCGGCCCGTCCCCCGGCCCGCCGCCCAGGGCGACGGTCATGCCCCAGGACTGGAGATCTCCGGCGAGCCTGGCGTAGAAGGCCGCGGGCCACAGCTTGGACCGCCAGCCGGCGCCTGGGAAGAGGAGGGCCAGGGGGCCTGCAGCCCCGGCTTCCAGGAGCCTGGAGCGCATGACCTCCCTTTCCGGGGAGCAGTCCGGAAGCGGGAAGCGGACCTCGTCCGGCACGGGCCCGAGGCTCCTCACGACGTCCAGGTAGCGCTGTATGACATGGCCCGACCGGTTGGGCCCCGTGACCGGCCTGGTGAACAGGCGGCTCCCCTCCCGCATCTCGCAGTAGCCCAGCCGCCTCGCGGCGCCCGACAGCAGGGCCACCAGGGTGCTCTTCATGAGTCCCTGGAGATCGAGCGCCAGATCGAACTCCATGGGCCTCATCGCGCGTCTCATATCCGCAAGGGCCCTGAACTTTCCGATGAGCCCCGAAGCCCTCATCTCGGCCTTCCGGAAGAGGACCAGGTCGTCTATCCAGGGGGGGCCGGGCAGGAGATCCGAGAACCTCGGCTCAACGGCCCAGGCGATCCTGGCCTCCGGGAAGAGGGATCGCAGCGCGTAGAGCGAGGGCAGGGAGTGTATGACGTCTCCCAGGGCGCTGGTCTTGACGACGAGGATGCCGCGGACGCCCCTGTGCTCCGGGAAGGGATCGGAGGCCTCGGGCCAGGGTACCCTGCCTGCGGCGACGGCTCCCGCCCCCGGCGCCCGCCCCCCGCCGGAAGCATCCCGTGCACCGCCGCCGGCCGGCCGGCCGGCACCCTCGGCGTCCCCTCCGCCTGCGGACGGGGGATTCCCGCGGTCGCCCGTCACTTCACGGTCCCGGCCCAGTCCAGCGCCCTCTGGAAGTCCGGGGCGCACAGATCCGGGAGCGCGGCTCCGCCGAGGAGCCCCTCGGGGAGGCCCCGTCCCCTGCGGAGCCAGAGCCCGGACCGGCAGCCGAGGAGCCCCGCCGTCCCGAGCGTCTCCGGATCCGAGGAAAGCCAGACGGATCTGCGTGGATCCGCCCCCAGATCCCTCGCCATCTCCCGCAGGAGCCTCCCCGTCCGGACTTCCGGAAGTATGAACACGGGCCTGCCCCCGAAAGACGCGGCGGGCGCCGGCGGGGTGGAGGACGGGGGCCGCCGCCGGGCGCCGGAAGCTCCGGCGGGCGTTTGGCGGGCGCGGGGCGAACCCGGGGATCCGGGGAGGAAGGGCTCGGCAAGCTCCGGCGGCCCGAGGCGCGGGTCCGAGGCATGGCGCCCCGGAAGCACGAAGACGATCCCCATGCCTTCCGGGGAGTCGAAGGTCCCGTCTTCCGGAAGCGAGGACGAGAAGACGGCAGGGGTCCCGGGGTCCCCGATCCCCGGGAAGGGCGGGGGAGGCGCGAGGAGGCGGTCCGCCGCCTCGGCCGCCGCGCGGGGGGTGGCCCCCTCGAAGCAGATTCTCTCCTTCAGCGGGCACTCGCGCTTCAGGCACGGCGAGCAGGCGGCGGGGGTGCGGATCACCGCCGATCTCGCCCCGAGGGGCCCCGTGGTCACGGGATCCGTGGGCCCGAAGGGGGTCACCGTGGGAGTCCCGAGCGCACAGGCCAGATGCATGAGCCCGGAGTCGTTCGTGAGCGCCAGATCCGACGCGGCGAGCACGGCCGCGCATTCCCCGAGCCCGGTGAGGCCCGCGAGGTTCCGGCAGGGCGGCCCTCCGGACAGGAGCATCTCGGTCTCCCTTGCCGCCCCCATCTCCCCCGTCCCCCCGAGAATCACCGCCCGCCCGCCGCGCCTGCCTTCCAGGATGAGGGCGGCCGCCGCCGCGAAGTTCCTGGCCGGCCAGCGCTTGGCCCCGCCGAAGCTGGCCCCCGGGGCCAGGGCCAGGAGAAAGCTCCCGTCCCCCGCCCCGCCTCCCCGTCCGGGCGGGGGGGGGACGAGGGGGAAGAGGCCGGACGGGGAGGCCGCGGGGTCCGGGGCGGGCATCCTCGGGAGCGAGAACGGGGCCTCCATGCCCGCCTCGCGCACGAGCTTCAGGTGATAGAACACCTCGTGGGCGGCGAGGTCCTCCGGGGCGGGGTCCACGGGTATCGTAAGAAGGGCCCGTCTCCCGTGGCGGTTCCAGCCGACGCGTTCGGGCGCGCCCGCCAGCCATGCCGTCAGGGCGGCCCCGAAGGCGTTCTGCCACAGGAGGGCCTTGGCGACGCGGCGCCTTCTCAGATCCCTCGCGAGCCTCATCCTGTTCAGGAGCCCCCGTGAGTCCTCCGCCACTTCCGCCATGCGGGAGAGCCGGTAGAGCGCCGCTCCCGCCCCCCGCGCCGCCAGGAGGATCTCCCCCTCCCAGCCGAGCCTCGCCGCGAGCAGGGCGGGCAGGCTCACGACGGCGTCGCCCAGCCAGTTGAGCCCGCGGGCGAAAAGGAGCGGTCCTCCGGAGCCTCCCGCGCCGAGGGCTCCGGAACCCGTGCCCGACGGCTCTCCGGGCTCCCCTCCCGCGCGGCTTCCCGGCGCGGCTTCCGCCCCCTTCACGCCCCGGCCCCCGCTTCCGCTCCGGGCGGGGCGGGGCCGTCCCCGGCGCCGGCCGCCGGTCCCCCCCCCCTCGGGGGGAGCCTTTCTATCACGGCGTCCAGGAGCGCCTCCGGCTCGTCGGGGACCGGGGCGGCCTCGAGGACCAGGAGGGGGGCCTTCAGTTCCTTGAGCTTCACCGCGTCCTTGGAGGTGGAGAGTAGCGCCTTGGAGCCCGTGAAGCGAAGCAGCTTCTCCAGGAAGTCCCGCTCCGCCGGTCCGTAGGGACAGTGGTCGGGGAAGGCCTTGAAGGCCGCCGGCACCAGCCCCAGCCCGGCCATGGCCTTACGGAAGGCCCAGGGCCTGGCTATGCCGCAGAAGGCCGAGAACCTCGCCCCCTCCAGGGCCGAGAACCCCCAGGACGCTCCGGAGCGGGGGTCCCTGAGCCTCAGGGGGGTGGGCCTCAGGCGGAAGAGCGGCCTGGAACCCGCCAGACGTTCCAGGGCGGGATGCACGTGGCGGCCCACGGCGCAGACTATGTCCGCGTCCGAGCAGGCGGACAGCGGCTCCCTCAGGGGCCCGGCGGGGAGCACCCGGCCGTTCCCCAGGTGGTCCTCGGACTGGAACATCAGTATGTCCACGTCCCGCCGGATTTTCAGGTGCTGGTAGCCGTCGTCCAGGATGACCACGTCCGCCCCCAGCCTCGCGGCCTCCCCGGCGCCCAGCAGGCGGTCGCGGGAGCACAGGACCATGGCCGCCGACTCCTGGGCGATGAGCGCCGGCTCGTCCCCCGAGAGCTCCCAGGGCACGAGCGGCCCGTCCCCGGCGGAAACCAGCACCGGGTCGGGGAGGGCGGGAACCACCCTCCTGCCGTAGCCCCTGGAGACCACGGCCGGGGTCCAGCCCCTTTCCGCCAGGGCGTTCGCCAGGAATATGCACATGGGAGTCTTGCCGCTCCCGCCCACGGTGACGTTCCCGACGGAGACCACCGGGACGGGGGCCTCCCGCGACTTGAGAATCCCCTTCCGGTACAGAGCCCTCCGTCCGGCCATGAGGCCCCCCCAGGCCCGGCCCAGGGCCTTCAGGAACGACGGGGGCGGCGTGTCGCCGGCCCATAACCCCTCGGCTCTCATGAGGCCTCCCCTGGCTCCCCGGGCTCCCGCCCGGCGTTTCCGGCGCGGGATGCTTCGGGCTCCCGCCCGGCGTCCCCGGCGCCGCCGTCATCCGGTCCGGGCCCGTCCGGCCCGGCCGCGCCCCCGCCCTTCCAGCCCGGAGGGCCCAGGAAGTCCAGGGTCCTCTCCGCAGCCCCGCGGTGGGACAGCACGAAGTCCCGCGCCCTGCGGCCCATTTCCCGGAGCCTGCCCGGCGTGTCCAGGAGATCCCCCATGAGCCGGGGGAGGGCCTTCCGGTCCGCGATGACCGCTCCCCCCTCGGCGAGAAGGGCGCTGTACATCCATTTGAAGTTGCTGACCCTGGGCCCGGAAACGACGGGTATTCCCAGAAGTGCGGGCTCCAGGGGGTTGTGTCCGCCTCCCTCGTGGCGTCCCGGCCAGGACTTGCCCACCAGGGCGACCTCGCCCAGGAGGTAGAGGCGCCTGAGCTCGCCCAGGGTGTCCAGGACGAAGACCCTGGCGCGGGCGTCCTCCGGGGACGGGCTGCTTCTCGCGGCGCACTCGCCGGGGAAGGCGTCCCGGGCGCGCCTCCTGAAGGCCCCGAAGCGGTGGCGGTCGCGCGGGGCTATCATGAGCCTGAGATCCGGACGTTCGCGGGAGAGGATCCTGAAGAGTTCCAGGAGCATCACGTCCTCCCCCGGGTGGAGGGATCCCCCCACTATCCACCGGCCCTCCGGCCAGCCGGTCTCCGCCAGGATCCTTTCCCTCTCGCCGGGGGGTGCCGGGGCGGGGTCCTCGTCGAACTTCAGGTTGCCCGTTGCCCGGATCCTGGCCGGATCGGCACCGAGCTCCAGGAACATGGCCAGATCCGCGTTGGTCTGGACCGCGATGCCGGCGAACATGTCCAGCACCCTCCGCCAGAAGAAGCGCACCCGCCGGTAGTTCCTAAACGATCTGGGGGAGAGCCTGGCTCCCGCGAGGAAGGCGGGAATCCCCCGCCTCCTGAGCTCCATCAGTATCCCCGGCCAGACGTCGGTCTCGACGAGCACGAGGCAGTCGGGATCGACGCAGTCGAGGAACCTGCGGGCGGACACCCCGAAGTCCAGCGGGGAGGGGAGCACCGGAAGGTCCGGGAAGAGCTGGCGGGCCATGCCGAAGCCCGCCAGGGTGGTGGAGGTGACCACCACGTCCGCGCCGCCCCGCGAGAGCTTCCCCGCGAGCTCCCTGGCCGACAGGACCTCCCCCAGCGACAGCGCCCAGATCCACACCCTGGGCCTTCCCCCGAGCTTGGGCAGGATCTTGCCCGGACCCCGGAAGCGGGCCAGGAGGTGCCTCTTGAACGCGGGGTTCACCAGGCTCCGGACCGCCAGGACCGGCAGGGACGCCGCGAACAGCAGTGTGTAGATTGCAGCGTAGATGAGGCGCATGCCCCTCGAAGACCCCCGTCTGAAGTCCCGCTTCCCCCTCCGGAGCCGCCCTCCCGCCGCTTCACGGGCCTGGCGGGGGCGCGGGGCCCCTCCCGGGAGCACCCCCGGGGACCGCCCGGGCCCCGGACGGGCCGCCCGACCCACTCCGGAGGAGGGATGGCCCCAGGCGGACCGGCGCCAGCGGGGCGCGGGGAGGTTCGCCCCAGATTAT
>JAISEQ010000522.1 GCA_031264045.1 Deltaproteobacteria bacterium | reverse complement strand
GTCGCGTGCAAGGTTCCGGAACGGTTCGGACCCGGGAAGCGGGGCCGGAAGCCGCCCGTTTTCGGCCAGGCTCTTCCTGAAGGCCGCCGTCTTCTCGCGCGCCTCCTTGAGGGAGACGGCGGGATACGCCCCCATGGCCTTCGTGCTGTACTTCCCCCCCCGGACATAGCTGATGTACCAGAGTTTAGCTCCGGACTTGCGGACCTCGAGATAGAGCCCCTGTCTCCCCCCGTCAAAATGACGCGAATGTTTTTCTCCAGCCTTGAACGCCTGTATGGCCTTGTCGGTCAACGTCATGGAGCCTCCCGGCAGTAACGCCCGGCATCCTGCGGTTCGTTACTGCTAAAGTTACTGCTAGGAGGGTTGAAAGTCAATGTTGCCCGATGCAGCCCATTGCAACAAAAAAACGCCGTAATCACTTGAAATTACGGCGTTTTTCAAGGTTTTTGGAGCTTGGTGAAAAGCCCTGAAAAGTGATAGTGGTGCCGAGGGACGGAATTGAACCGCCGACACGCGGATTTTCAGTCCACTGCTCTACCAACTGAGCTACCTCGGCAGAAAGCCTAAACCTTATACAGGAATGCCCCACCATGTGTCAAGACCCGCCGGTGCCGTCACGGGCCATTTCCGCAGGCATCCGTGGATCGGTTCCGTACCTCTGCGGGCAGGGGGGCCTGCCGGAGTCCTCCGGGCAGGAGCCGGGCCTACGGGCCCCTTAAGCCGATCCGGGCCGGATCGCCGGAAAAGGAACGGGCACCTGGCTGAGGGCCGGACCCCATGCCTGCCGCTGGCCGGTCTGAACTCCAGAATGGGCGGCGGGCGTCTCCGGACTCCCGGGGGACGTAACGGGCGGCGGGCGACCCGGAAGAGCGTGTCACGGGACGGGGGGGGGCTCCTGTCGAAGAAACCCCGCGCATCGGCGGAAGAACCCCGGGTAATGAGCCTTCTGGCGGCATTCCGGGTCATGCTGGCCGGGACGGCCGGGTTACGGCGGATGTCCCGATACAGCCCTCTGCCATTGTATATATCTTTAAGCCATTCCGCAATATGCGGTGTTTCGCATCGGCCGCCCGGGTCGGCGAACAGCTGATTTTTTAGTTTTTAAGCGGGATATGATATGATATCAAATCTTGCGGCCTGGCCCCCGGGTCAGGCCGCAGGCGAAGCCCTCCTGCCTTCCCCGGCGCGGCGCCTCCGCCCGCCCCCCCGTCGTCCCGGCTCCGGCCGCAGGGCGCGGATGCCGTGAGGGCCGGTCGCCCTCGCGGCCGCCGCCCTACGCTGGGTTTACGGCAGGCGCGCCGCCGTCCCGGCCCGCCTGCGGCGTCCGCCTCCCGGAGGAGCGGCTGCCGGACGTCCCGGCGCGTGAACCGGGGCCCCGGCGGCACCCCCGCGCCGAGGACCCGGCACGAGATGCCTCGCCGTCTTCCCCCCGAAGACCCCGCAGGGCGCCTTCCGCGTCCCGTGGCCCGCGGCGGGTGCCGGAACGCAGGCATGCAACCTCTTACTGGCGCCCTGCGGGGGCGCGGGGGACCCCCCAGGAGCAGGAGGGTTATGGGCCACCTTTCGACCGTCATCACCACAGTGGAGGAGAACTGCTGCAACTGCCAGCGGTGCATCTCCGTCTGCCCCGTGAAGTTCTGCAACGACGCCACCGACGGGAAGGTGGTGCGGGTCATAAGCGATCTGTGCATCGGCTGCGGGAACTGCCTGCACGCCTGCGAGCACGAGGCCCGCGTGGGTGTGGACGACTTCAGGTCGTTCATGGAGGATCTGAGGGGCGGGGTGCCGATTGTCGCCGTGGTCGCGCCCGCCGTGGCCGCCACCTTCCCCGGCCTCTACATGAACTTCAACGGCTGGCTCATGAGCCTGGGTGTGAAGGCTCTCTTCGACGTGAGCTTCGGGGCGGAGCTCACGGTCAAGAGCTACGTGGAGCACATGAAGGCCAAGGAACCCCCGACCGTGGTGGCCCAGCCCTGCCCGGCCATCGTCACCTACTGCGAGGTCTACCAGCCCGAGCTCCTCCCGCTCCTGGCCCCCTGCGACAGCCCGATGCTCCACAGCATCAAGATGATAAAGAAGTTCTACCCCGAGTACTCGGGCTGCCGGGTGGCCGTCATGTCCCCCTGCTACGCCAAGCGCCGGGAGTTCGACGAGACCGGCTACGGGGACTACAACGTCACCTTCGCGAGCCTGAAGAAGCACATAGACCGCTCAGGCGTGGATCTCGAGGGCTTCCCCAGGGCCCACTTCACGGATCCCCTGGCCGAGAGGGCGGTCCTCTTCTCCACCCCGGGCGGGCTCATGATGACCGCCGAGCGCTACGTGCCGGGAATATCCCTGGAGACCCGCAAGATAGAGGGCGTGCGGAACATCTACCACTACCTGAAGGAGCTCCCGGGAACGTTCGAGAAGGGATACGCCCCGAAGCTGGTGGACTGCCTGAACTGCGAGTTCGGCTGCAACGGGGGCACCGGGGTGCCCTATCTCGGGCACAGGTCCCTGGACGAGCTCCACTGGCTCGTGAGCGAGAGGAGCCGGAAGCTGAAGCAGCACTACGGGAAGAAGTTCCCCAGGAAGCGCTTCTCCAGGAAGAGCGCCGACGACCGCGTGAACGATCTGGTCTCCGAGTACTGGAAGCCCGGGCTCTACTCCCGGGGCTACGTTGACCACTCGGTGAACATGCACACGAAGAACATGACCCTCGGCGAGCGCGAGGCGATACTCCTGAAGCTCGGGAAGACCGACGGCGCGAACTTCTTCGACTGCCCCAGCTGCGGCTACAACTCCTGCGAGACCATGGTGACGGCCATCCACATGGGGCACAACACCCCCGAGAACTGCCACCACTTCCTCCTTGACCGCACCAAGTCCGGCAGGGCGCACCTCCTCACCATCCTGGACAAGGTCGGCCTGGTCAAGGGCTCCGTGGACGCCGTGAAGTCGTCCGTGACCGAGATGGCCCAGGACATCGACTCCATCCGGACCTTCTCGGACAAGATAGGCCAGATCCTGAAGAGCATCGAGGACATCTCCTTCCAGACCAACATCCTTGCCCTGAACGCCGCCGTGGAGGCCGCGAGGGCCGGGGAGGCGGGGGCGGGCTTCGCGGTCGTGGCGGACGAGGTGAGGAATCTGGCCGTGAAGAGCGCCGTCGCCGTAACCGAGTCCCGGCAGATGATCGAGAAGAGCAAGAGAAGCGTCGAGGCCGGCGTCAGGAGCGCGAACGAGGTTGCCGACAACTTCGGCCAGCTCCAGAAGACCGCGGAGGAGATAGCCCAGTCGGTGACCGAGGTCGGCCACGAGCTCAAGTAGGTCCCCCCCCGGACGCGGCCCGGCCTGACGTCCCCGCGCCGCGTCCGCCGTGCCGCCGGACGGACGTGTTGACCGTTCCCTTTCGCCTTGTGTTAAAATGGATTGGCCCGAGCGCGGCGCGGTTCACGTCCCGCCCGGGCTCCAGATCTCCAGGCGGCGGGACCGGGGGGGCCGGACGCCCCTTCGGCATTCGGACGGCATCGAGCGTTTCGCCCCGGGACCGGGTCCCTTCCAGGTCCGCGGGAGCATGGGACGGACCGCACTCCGGCTCGGCCGGCGGCCCGCAAGTGTCACGAGGCCCGGGCTCGCGGAGGCGCGGGGCTTGCGGGCGCCCCCCGTGATGGGGCGGCATCAAGCCTCTTCCGGGAGCCTTAAAGGCCCGCCGGGCCCTCCGGGGCCGATACGGGCATGGTCATAACGCGGCCGAGGCTTCCGTGCCCTGCACGGGGCGGACGGCCATGCCGGCGTCCGGCCGGCCCGCGCCGCCCGGCGCGGGTCCGGACCGAGGGCCGTGCCCGGGGCGCGAGCCTGCGGGCAGGGAAAAAATGGGACACCTTTCCCCGGTCATCAGGACCATCGAGGAGAAATGCTGCAACTGCCAGAGGTGCATCGCCGTCTGCCCCGTCAAGTTCTGCAACGACGCGTCCGACGGCGAGCACGTGAAGGTGGTGGACGATCTGTGCATTGGCTGCGGGAGTTGCCTGAGGGCGTGCAGGCACGGGGCCCGCGTGGGGGTGGACGACTTCAGGCTCTTCATGAGGGAGCTGGAGTCCGGGACCGGCATGGTGGCCATAGTGGCCCCCGCCGTCGCCGCCACCTTCCCCGACAGGTACCTGAACTTCAACGGCTGGCTCCTGTCCCTGGGGGTGAAGGCCGTCTTCGACGTCAGCTTCGGCGCCGAGCTCACCGTCAAGTCCTACGTCGAACACATGAAGGCGAAAAAGCCGCCCACCGTCGTGGCCCAGCCCTGCCCGGCCATCGTCACCTACTGCGAGGTCTACCGCCCGGATCTCGTCCACTACCTGGCCCCCTGCGACAGCCCGATGCTCCACAGCATCAAGATGATCAAGAAGTTCTACCCGGAGTGGGGCCGCTACAAGGTGGCCGTCATGTCACCCTGCTACGCCAAGCGGAGGGAGTTCGACGAGACCGGGCTGGGGGACTACAACGTCACCTTCGAGAGCCTGAAGCGCCACATAGACGATGCCGGCATCAGCCTGGACCGCTTCCCGGAGCGCCACTTCACCGACACCCGCGCCGAGAGGGCCGTGCTCTTCTCCACCCCCGGCGGGCTCATGATGACCGCCGAGCGCTACCTGCCGGGGGTGTCCCTCGAAACCCGCAAGATAGAGGGGGTGCAGAACGTCTATCCCTACCTTGACGACCTCCCCCGCTCCATCCGCGAGGAGAAGGCGCCGAAGCTCGTGGACTGCCTGAACTGCGAGTTCGGCTGCAACGGCGGCACGGGGGTCCCCGGCCACGGCGACAGGCCGTTCGACGAGCTGCACTGGCTGGTGGAGGAGAGGAGCAGGAAGCTCCGGGCCCACTACCGGAAGAAGTACAGGACGTCGCTCCTTTCCAGGAAGAGCCCCGACGAGAGGGTTAACGATCTGGTGGCCGAGTTCTGGAAGCCCGGGCTCTACGGCAGGACCTACACCGACCACTGGAAGAACGCGAGGTACGGCTCCATAAGCAAGGCCTCCCGCAGCAGAATCCTCGACCGGCTCGGGAAGACGGGCGAGAAGGACTTCTACAACTGCGCGAGCTGCGGCTACAATTCCTGCGACAGGATGGTCCAGGCCATCCACCTGGGCCGCAACGTCCCCGAGAACTGCCACCACTTCCTCATGGAACGCACCAAATCCTCAAGGAGGCACCTGCTCTCCATCCTGGAGAAGGTCTCCACCGTCAAGGACTCGGTGGACTCGGTGCACCACTCGGTCGCCGGGATGGCGGGGGACATCGAGGGCATAAGGGACGTGTCCACCAGGATCGCCCAGATACTCAAGAGCATCGAGGACATCTCCTTCCAGACCAACGTGCTCGCCCTGAACGCCGCCGTGGAGGCCGCCAGGGCGGGCGAGGCGGGGCAGGGGTTCGCGGTCGTGGCGGACGAGGTGAGGAACCTCGCCGTCAGATCCTCCGCCGCCGTGATCGAGTCCAGGGACATGATAGAGATGAGCCACGAGAGCGTGACCGCGGGAGTGAAGAGCGCGAACGAGGTCGCCTCGAACTTCGCAAGGCTCCAGACCACCACGAACGAGATATCCCAGTCCGTGACCCAGGTCGAGGCCGAGCTCGAGTAGGGGCCCCGCGGCGGGGCCCCCCGCGGGGGGCGCCGGATCACGGGGCCGGCACGGGAGGCGGGCTATCCTCTGTGCGCGGCGCCTGTGCGCGGCCCCCCGCGCCCGGCCCCCTGCGGGACGCGGGCGGCCCCGGCCCCTTAGGGGCGCGAAAGTTCCGGGGCGGGCGGTCCGGCCCCCGACTGGCGCGATGCGTCCCGGGGAGACGGGCCTCTCCGGCCCCTGCTTGGCCTGGCCGCGGGTTCCCTAAGAGGGATCCGGATTTCCCCGGAAGGTCTTCGACAGCTTCCTGCCGGCGGGAGCCCGGTTCACGGCAGCTTCCTGCCGGCGGGAGCCCGGTTCACGGCGGGCTCCCCGAAGTGCCTGCCCCGTACGGGGCGGTCCCGTCGCCCTCCGCCGCGGCGGTCGGGGAACGCGGCCTTGCCCCGCAGGCCGTCCGGCGGTGGCTTCACGGGCCGACGCAGGTCGGGCGCGCCCGCCGGACGGCGGGCATCCGGAGCGTCCGCGAGCGGGAGGGCGCTCCGGCGCGGTCCGTTTCCGGGGTTGCCGCTTCCGGCGGGGAGCGGACCGGGAAGCCGTCCCGTCATTTCCCCAGGCAGAAGCGGCTGAAGACCTCGGCCAGCAGATCCTCCGTCATGGTGCGGCCGGTCACGAGATCTAGGGAGTCCCTCGCGTCCTTCAGGAGCAAGGCCGCTATCTCCGGGACCTCCCCGTCCTCCAGTGCCCCGGCGGCCTGCCCCAGCGCCGAAAGCGCCCCCTTGAGCGCGAGCTCCTGGCGGAGGTTGGGGACCAGATCCGGCAGTCCCGGCCCCTCTGCCCCGAAGAGCTCCAGGACGGCATCCCTGAGCTCCTTCATGCCTTCCCCCGTGGCGGCGGAGATCCTGAGTGCCCCGGGCGGGGGGACCGGCGAGCCGGGAGCGAGATCCGTCTTGTTCCAGACCTCAAGGACTTTCGGGGCGCCGCGCCCGGCGGGCGGACTCTGGGCCTCGGCGGGCACGCCTTCCCGGGAGGCCGCGGCCAGTCCTGAGGTCCCTCGGGAGTCCCGCGCCGGCCCGTCGCGGCCGCCGCGCCAGGCCGGGCGGTCCCGGCCGCCGTCCCCGGCTTCCGTCCCGTCTCCCGCCGTGGGCATGTCCGGTCCCGTCAGAGCCATGTCCGGTCCCTGACGTGCCGTGTCCGGTCCCGTCAGCGCCGTGGCCGGCGGGGGCCCCCCGCCGGGAAGCGAGAGATCCCTCAGCCAGACGATCAGATCCGCGTCCGCCATCTGCTCCAGGGCGAGGTCGATGCCCATGGCCTCCAGCTCGTCGGAACCCTCTGAGCGGAGCCCGGCTGTGTCCACCAGATCCACCTTCACCCGGCCCCACGACGACGAGGCCGTGAGGTAGTCGCGGGTTGTGCCCGCAACGGTCGAGACGAGGGCCCTGCGCCTGCCCAGGAGCGCGTTGAACAGGCTGGACTTCCCCGCGTTGGGCGGCCCCGCCAGGACGACCTTCACGCCTTCCCGGAAGACCCTGCCGCTCCGGCGGAGATCCAGGAGTTCCTCCAGGCCCCTTTCCAGGGGCGCCAGATCGGCCAGAAGCCGATGCGCGTCCCCCTCCGTCCAGTCCTCCTCGAAGTCCAGCGCCGCCACGAGGCGGGCCTGGGCGGCCGTGAGCCCCCTGGAGAGCGGGCCCACCCTGTCCCTCAGGGCGCCGTCCATCGCCCTAGC
>JAISEQ010000514.1 GCA_031264045.1 Deltaproteobacteria bacterium | reverse complement strand
GATGATGATGATGATGATGACAGATGATGATGATGATGACAAAACAAGAACAGGAAGTTGAAAAAAAGCGGAAGAAAAAGAAAAGGGGTCAGAAGAAGAGAAAGAATCCGAACAAGAGGCGGAAGAGTCAGAAGACGCTGAAGCGGGACCGGGGGACATTGAAAGTGGCGAGGACGGAGACGGGCGGCTGGGCGTTCAGCGTGAGGCGCGGGGCAACGCGCGCGGGGCCTGAAGCCAGAGGCGCGGAGCATGATGCGCGGATCTCGGGGCCCGGCACGGCAGACGCTGCCGCGGCCCGACCGGCGAGGCCGCGCTCCCGTCCTTTCCGGGTCCGGCGCGGTCGGCGCGCACGGATCTCCCGATGCCGCGCGATCACGGCATCAGGAGGCTCTTCAGGGCCTCGAGCGACTCGAGGAGCTGTTTGTCCTTCATTCCCAGGACTTCCGCGCGGAGCCTTGCGGCCTCCCGGTGGAGCATGAGGGCCGCCTTCAGGTCCCCCGCCGCCCCGGCCGCGTCGGCCTCCCTGGAGAGCGCCTCCAGCGCATGTCTGGACGATGGGCCCTGGGCGAGCGACCAGGCGAAGCGCTCGTCCGCGAAGACCCTGCGGGCACCGGCCGGATCCAGCATGTGCAGGTGAGCGTCGCCGAGGTTTCTCAGGGCCACTGCCAGGAAAACGTTCAGCTTCCAGTCGCGGTAGAGCTCCGGGGCCTTCAGGGCGTCCACGGCTCTCCTGGCGGCGGCCGCCGCCGAAGCCGCAGAGTCCCAGTCCTTCAGGCCCAGAAGGGACTGGCACTGGAGGTCCACGATTCTCTGCGTCCACTCGCTCGCCTCCCCGGCGGCGCGGCGGGCGGAAGCCGCGGCCTTCCCCAGGATCCCGGCGGCGGCCTCGAAGTCGCAGGCAGACATCAGGAACCTCCCGGCCATTCCCCTGAGGCTTACCGCCCCGAAATCGTCCCGGCCGCGCTCGCTTTCAACGTCGGTCGCCGTCATGATCAGGATGGCCGCAGCGTCCGCCGACTCTCCGGTGTCATGGAAAATCTCCGAGAGCGCGACCTTGGCCGCCAGGGTCTCCGGGTGGGTCACCCCCAGGACCTTCTCCAGGCCCCTCGCCGCCGGATAGAGGAGCGAGGCGGCCTTGTCCGTGCTGCGCGTCACGAGAGACTCGGCGAAATCCGCCGTCAGCAGCAGCGTGAGCCTGTGCTCTTCCCCGAGGGTCTCCCTCGCCGTCCTGAGCGCCTTGCGGCGGATTGCCCTGGCCTTCCGCCTCCTTCCGGTGCGGAAGCATATGTCCGCCCTGAGCCTCAGGGCGTCCAGAGGGCCCGGCCCGCCCCCCGCCGCGCCGGCCAGGGCCTCCGGAAGGCCGTCGCAGAGGCGCCTCGCCTCCTCCAGCTCGCCCTCGGGCACGTCGGGGTGCCTGAAGTCCGCGCCCGTCCCCCTCTCCCCCGCCATGACGAGGGCCAGGCGGTACCTCGCGGCGGCCGCAGCCCTGCTCCCGGAACCGTGGCGGGCGGCGGCGCGCTCATGCTCCCCCCGGAGGGACTGGAGCCGCCCGGGACGCGAGGCGCTCTGCCACGGATCGTCCCAGCCGCCCCCCCGGCGGCGGGCGGGACATCCCGCGGCGCCGGGGCCCGGCACCTCGCCGTCGCCGAAGATGTCGCCGAAAAAGTCCTTGAAGTCGGGCGTCCGCCCGCGCTTTCCCCGCACGGCATACGCCGCGGCCCATTCGTCCGGGATCCCCGTCCCGCGCGGGCCATCCACGGCGCCCTGGGCCCTTCTGTGGGTCCGCTCCGCGAACTCCGCCTCCGCCGCCAGGGCCTCGGCCTCCCTGTCGGCGCGGGGGCGATCCCCGCGGGGAAAGTCCCCGCTGTCCAGCGCCCCCTCCCAGACCGAGCCGTTCAGGCCGATAAGCGCCCTCGCGCTGGAGAGCAGGGCACCCTCGGTCTCCTCCATTTCCAGGAGGCATCTGGCTTCGCGGTTCTCAGAAGCCCAGACCCTCGGGTCCCTGGTCCCGAAGGCGGCCCTCGCCAGCATGCTCATCTTGCCCCAGACGTTTCCGGACAGGTTGAAGGAGGAAGCTCCGGCCAGCCTCTCGCCATCCGCGCGGATCTCCTCAAGCACCGGACCCATCGGGGGGAACGGCCACTCCGGCCAGTCGCGGGGCGCCTCGCGCTCCCTTGCGGGCTCGGAGTCCCGGGACGGGACGCCGCCCCTCCGGTTCGCGTCCCCCTCACCGTCCGTCCGGATTTCCGAGGCCGAGAGCCGCGTCCTCCGGAAGGCCAGGAGGGCCGCGAGCGCCGGAAGGGCCATCGCCGTCAGGCAGTCTGGGATCATGGTGAACCTTTCTCATGATGCCGCGCTGGGGGCGCGGTCCGCCGTCCTGACGGGCTGCGGGCCGGGGCACCCGGCGGTCAGGGGCCGGCGGGGAGGTGCCGGGCGCCGTCCCTACAGCTTCCGGGGTCCGGCTAAGGTGACGGGGGCGGTCTCCTGGAACAGGGAGCTGAAGGGGTCGCGGCCCGGCAACGGCTTAAGGGGGAGGCGGGGGGAGCCCGGGGGGCACCCGGAGCCCCCCAGGCGATCGCCTTCCTCGATGAGCGAGAGGATCCAGCGGGCGGCCTTCCGGACAGCATCCGCTTCCCTTCCTCGGGGCATCAGCTCCGCCGCGGCGAGGGCCGGGGCGAGCGTCCTCCTCGCGGCCTCCGAATCCCCGCCCAGGAGCAGCGTGGCGGCGTGGGCGTTCACGAGATCGACCGTCTGCGGGTGGCCGGCGCCCAGCACCTCCCCGGTCCTGGAGGCCGCGCGCCCGAGGAGGACGGCCGCGGCGCGGAAGTCTCCCAGCCGCCTGAAGGCGAGGCCGGCCGAGGCCCAGAGCTGGGCGGCCTCGGCGTTCCCGGACCCGTACAACTTCTCCATGATGGCGGCGGTCACGAGAACCCTCGCGATGCCCAGCGAGGGATTTCCCGAGGACAGCAGGAGATTCACCAGCCTCGCCTGGATCGCCAGGAAGCCGTGGGTGAAGTCCGCTCTCCCGCTTTCATTCCAGGTCAGGACGTCGGTGTAGAGGGTTTCCGCTTCTTCGGGTTGGATATCCCTTATGGAGTCGGCGAGTTCGGCATGGACGACCGGATAGAGCTCGTGGGAGTAGCCCAGCTCCTTCTCGACCGAGGCCCGGGTCTCCATGATCAGGGCGAAAGCCTCCGACCTGCATCCTCTCCGGAAAAGGATTTCCGCCATGAGCAGGCGGATTTCGGCCTTCCTGGCTGGACCGGTCCCGCCGTCACCCTCCGGACCGGTCAGGCCCATGAGATCGCCGCACAGCGCGTAGGCGGCGTCAAGGTCCTTCGCGGAGACCCGCAGATCGCAGTACCCCGGCCCCCGGCCTCTCACGCCCGCGAGCTCGCGGGCGTAGCGGTATTTCAGATCGAGAACGGACGGGTCCATGTCCCCGAATCGGGAGAGGGCGACCGCGAGATCGGCCCGGAGGGAAGCCTTGCGGGCCTTCCTCCCGGAAATGTCCTCCAGCGCCCAGCAGGGGAGCGGGCATTCCTCGCCGTCCTGAGATTCCTCGCCGTCCCCTTCGTCGGACCCGGATCCAGCCGGTTCCTCGACCAGGACTGCCAGGTTGTCCCAGTCGAAGTCGAGGCCCTGGTTCGGAACCGGGGGCTTCGGGGCCGTGTCGGCCATCCTGACCGTCTCCATGGCGAAGACTATCTCCTCGCCGAAGGCCGCCCCGGCACCCGTGTCTCCGGAAACCTCGCCGAAGGCTTCCCGCAGGCCGTCCCCCGCCTCGCGGGCGCGGCAGTGCGCGGCGAACGGGTTCCCCCCGATGCAAAGGATCATCGCGGCCGAACGGCTCATGGCCGCCCAGGCCCTCGGATCCCTTCTGCCGAAGATGTCCCGCACCAGCAGCCCCAGCCTAGACCATAAAATGAGGCTCTCCATGTGCTCGCCCCTCGCGGCGGCCCCCTCCGCCGCCTCCCGGACAAACTCGAGGACGGGGCCGAGTCCGGGAAACGACCATTTCGGGAGAGCCCGGGCAACGGCCCCGTAGCCCGGGGAGGGGCACCTCGCCGATGGCTTGGGCCTGCGGGAAGCCCCCTTCTTCTTCCCGGCGGCCTTCCTGCCCATGGCGCGGAGCGGAGCGGAGCGCAGCGCGACGGCGAACGCCAGGAGCGCCGCCAGCACGTGAACGGCCAGGGCCGCGGAATCTGGGTCGGTCATCTCTGTCCTTTCATGCGCGGGAACGGGAGCTTTCCCGGAGCGGGGACCGGGGCCGGACGGTTTCAGTCAGAACGGCCGTGAAGCGCCGGGAAATGGAGGGAAGGAACGTGAAAGCGGGAAGGGCGGGAAAGACCGCCGCTTCGGGGGAAGAGAAAAACAGGGCCGAACCGGCGGAGCGGACGGGGCCCGGAGCGCACGTGTCCGCCGGCTGGTGCCGGTTTCCGAAAATGTCCTTCCGGAAACTAATTGTAGCACACTTGCCGGCCCCGGGCACATGCGAGAGTAATATTGCGGGAAGGCGGAGGCTCCGGAAGCCTGCGAGGGCACCCCGGCGGCCCACCCGGGGGACCGCCGCGGGACAGGACGCGTCCCGGCCCGAGGGACATGCGCCCGCCTTCCGAACCGCCGCAGGCCCTCCCCGCCTCATGCGCCTGCCGGCCGGGGGGACCGGCTCCGACCGCCGGGCGTACGCCGGACCGCCTGGAAAGGGACCGGCCGGAAGCCGGGGCGCGCGCGGGAAACGGGGAAATCACCGGAAACGGCCGCCCCCCATGCCGAGGCGGACTCAGAACGTTCAGCAAGATCCGCGGGCGCATCTTCAGGGAGAGGCGCATCCCCTGCCCTTCCGCGGCCCGGTGCGCCTCACCGGCCGAAACCGTCGGGACCGGCACGGGAAGAGCTCGCTTCCGAAGTCCAGCGGCAGGGTGCTCCGGGACAGGGGCTCTTCGGCTGTCCCCGGGTTTTCATCCGTCGCGAAACGGACGGCGGGGCCGGCGATTTCCCAATCCTTTCCCGTCCTTCAGCATTCCGGCGCTCGTTTTGACGCGCGACGCGGCGTCAAGCCGCATGCCGGTTCCGTAAATGCCAGAAACCCGCGTCAGTCCCGCCGGCAAGCGCATTCGTCAGTTGGGGAGGAACCAGTAGCGGGGAAGGAAGAAATAACATGATGTCAAAAACTGAAAAAGTTCAGCGTTGTCCATTCCGCCAAGATCCGGATGTCTGCCATCTTGCGCATCAAAAAAGGCAGGAAGAATCACGGACGTATCCGTTCACGGTTATTTTTTATCAATCCGCAGCGGATTTTTCCAAATGGGCTTACAGTATGCTGGACGCGTCCTTAAGGGGCACCTGACCCCGGCGGCGCCGACTGTCAAGTTCGCGGACATGAGGGCAAGCACCGACTGCGCAAGATCTCCTGCCGCGGCTCACGGGTCCCGGACAATTCAAAGCCCATCATCCAGCAGCCTCCGGGCCATATTTCGAACGCGCCCGCCGCGGCTCCGCGATGCGGTCGTTTCCGAACATGCGCCTCTTCAGGCCGGGGACTTCCTGTTTAGTCACGCAGAAACCGAAGGCGGCGGCCCTGCCGCCTCCAACCCCCGGCGCACGGGGGGACGCCGGACCGGGATCCAGTCTTCCAGGCCGCGCTCATTAGCAAGTTTCGCACCTGCAACCGTCCTTTGAGGCTTTCCCCGGCAGGGGAGGAGGCGGAACCTGCAGGCGGCTTTCCCCGGCAGGGGACGGAGGTACGCCTCCCTGCATACGGTTCGAATGACGCCGGGAGTCATCCGGACGTCTTTCTCGAGCCCTTCATGGAATTCCCGCATGCGTCATTGCGATCTGGCACTGGTCTTTTTCTTTCGAAAACGCCCGCCGCGGGGTTTCAGGAAATACCGTTGACCTGATCACCCTGCCTGCGGCATAATGCCAATGGTTACGATTTTTCGAGAGGCGGCCGAAAGAACAAGTTAGGGAAGTTAGCCGGACTGTCCGGAATGTATTGTGAGGGAAGCATCAGCTGGGGCAGGACCGCCGCGAGCCGCAGCTGATTCAGATGGCGACTCAGGGTTCAGCCGGGAAGTTGCCAGCGGAACAGACCAGCCGCGAAAATTCACGAATTGTTGAGGCGGCGTCATATACAGAAAATTTAAATACAGAAAATTTAAAACGCTTCAAATTTCGAATATCAAACTTTTTCCTTTAGCAATCTTTTTCCATTAAACAACATTTTTAGCGATAATGAACCGAGCATCATATCTTACTCCTTGAGAGCCTCTCCGGAATCATCTCCCGGAGACTCATCGAAAGACTCAGGGGAGCCCTTGCCGGATGACTCTCTCGGAGACTCGGAGGAATCTTCGCCGGACGACTCTTCCTGAGCCTTCCCGGAAGCCTCTCCCGAAACCTGGCCGGAAAGCTCCCTCACGGCATCCCTGGAAAGGGTGGTGTCCTGGTGGAAGAGCCCCAGCGTCCGCTTCCTGGCCTCCAGGACCGACATGTGCAGCTCCAGCGCGGCCTCCCGGTCGCCGCCCCTGACGGACATGGTCGCCGCGCGGTGGAACCTGGACATGAGCGTCATACGGTCCTCCGGGCCGTCCAGGCGGGACCAGATCCCTTCCGCCCTTTCGAAAATGGCGAGCGCCTCCCCGGAGACCGCCGGCCCCAGCGCGGACATGAGGGTGCAGCCGAGACAGTCC
>JAISEQ010000505.1 GCA_031264045.1 Deltaproteobacteria bacterium | reverse complement strand
TATAACCTTGCCTTGCCCTTCAGGCGAACAGCACCTGCGGCCCGTCCGGGCATCTCCCCCGGCATGCCCATACCCGCCCGCGCCCCCCAATCAGCTCCGGGTTCCCGGCCGCGCCGGCTGCCGGGATCCGGCGCGCGGACGCGCCTCCGCGCCGCCGCATTCCCCGGAAGCCCCCGGAGCCCCGACCGCCATGGACAACACCAGCGACCAGAGACTGGCCGACTTCCTCTACGAGGCGGCCATGCTCAAGAGGACCCCCCGCACCGGCTACCAGTTCCTGGGCCGGGGCCGGGAGTCCGTCGCGGAGCACAGCTTCGGCGTTGTGGTCATCTCCTACGCCCTCGCCTGGAAGGCCAGGGAGAAGGGCGGGAGCCCGGACATGGAGAAGCTCCTGAAGCTCGCGCTCTTCCATGACCTGCCCGAGGCCCGCACCGGGGACATGAACTACATGAACAAGCGCTACGTGTCCGTCCTGGAGGACCGCGCCCACGCCGATGCCGTTAGGGATCTGCCCTTCGCGGGGGAGCTGGAGGAGCTGTACCGGGAATGGAAGGCCTGCGAGACGCTGGAGGCGCGGCTTGCGGCGGACGCGGACCAGCTGGACATGATACTCGAGCTCTGCCGCCACGCCTCGGACGGCTGCGCCCAGGCGGGCGACTGGATAGGCTTCGCCAGGAAGCGCTTCCGAACCGAGGCGGGCCGGGCGCTTCTGGACGCCGCGCTGGCCCGCGACCCGTCCGGCTGGTGGTTCGAGAAGAAGGACGAGTACTGGGTGTCCCCGAAGCCTCCGGAGCCGCCCGCCTCCGGGGAGGGGGGCTAGAAGGTGTTCGCGAGGACCGAAGCCCGCGCCGCGCCCGTCGCCCTGGGTCCCCAGGGCCTCGCGCTGGGGCTCTGCCTCGTGGCTGCCGCGCTGGCGCACCTGGGAGCCTTCCTCCTCTGGGAGCGCCTGGGCCCGGAATTCAGCTCCCCCGAGCCGATCTCCGAAGACATGCTGGGGCTTCCCCTGGAGATCACCCTGGAGCTGGCCGCCCCGGAGGCGGCGCCCGTGGCGGCCGCGCCTCCCGTGCCCGAGGCCCTCCCGGACCCCGCGCCCGCTGCCCTTCCCCAGGAGATCGTGATTCCCCCGGAGGCGGTTCCCCCGGACGCGCTGATCGTGCCCCCCGACGCCGTTCCCCCCCCGTCCGGGATCCGGCCCCCGGACACCATGGCGGAGGCCGCCGCCTCGATGGCCCCCGACGAGGTCTCCTTCCCCCTGGGCCGCGAGACCCCGCTCCTGCCTGACGGTCCCGGAGACGCCGCGTCCGTGCCCGGCGGGGCCGACGACAGCTCCGTGCGTCTCGAGGAGAGCGCCCCCGCCGTGAGATCCTACGACGCTTCAGTCAGGAGCCGGGTGGCCATGCACTGGCTCCTCCCCCCGGAGGCCAGGAGCAACTTCCAGCCCGGACGCTTCACCGCGTCCATGTCCCTGGCCCCGGACGGGTCCATCCTGGTCATCATGGTGGAGGAAAGCTCCGGGAGCAGCTCCCTGGACCACGCCGCCATGGAGGCCCTGAAGGCCGCCGCCCCCTTCGATCCCTTCCCGGAATCCATGGCCGATCTCGACCAGATGACCTTCCGCATACATTTCGACTACCGGGCCGTGGTGCGCCGTTCGCTCCCCGGCCAGCGCCGCTGACGCGGCGGCGGGACCGGGGGCAGGCCCGTCCGGCAGGCCAGTTCTCCGGAAAACTGGTCAGCGCGAGCCTCGCTCGGCGGTGCGGGGCGCACCTCCAGCACGGGCCGGGACGGACGTCCCCCCAAGGCGGGGACGACTGCGGGAGCGCCGGACGGGAGCCCACCTCAAGGCGGGGACGACTGCGGGATCGCCGGACGGGAGCCCTCCTCCGGCGTCATGGGAATCCCGCAACTGCCGGGCCCGCCGGAAAGGCCGCCGCTTTCGGGCAAGGGACACCCCTTCCGGCAGCGTCCGGTACGTTCGGAGCCGCAATTCCTTCAGTTGGAGGGAGCGTTCGAAAACGAAGGCGGCTCCGGGACCGCGCCCAGAGCCTGCGCTCCATTCAGAACAACCTGCTGCTGTCCGACGACCACCCGCAAACTGGTGACCGTCTCAATTAACGCGCCTATCTTGCCTTCCAGACCGGCAGTCCTGGTTTCAACTCCGCCTAACCTGGTTTCAACCCCGGCTAACCTGTTTTCTACCCCGGCTATCCTGTTTTCTACCCCGGCTATCCTGCTATCCATATTGGTAAAGGCATACACGAGAAAAACTGCAAAAATACCAGCGATTGCTATGATGAACGCCCTTAGGCCGCCAATTCTTCCGGACAAATTCTCCTGCTGGATGGACAACACATCCTGCCGGGCGGAAACCTTCTCCAGCCGGTCGGAAACCTTCTCCAGCTGAGCAAACATCTTCTCCTGCAATACTGACACCGCATCAAGCCGGGCGGAAACCTTCTCCTGCTGAGCGGAAACCTTCTCCTGCTGAGAGGCCATCGCATCCAGCCGGGCGGAAACCTTCTCCTGCTGAGAGGCCATCGCATCCAGCCGGGCGGAAACCTTCTCCTGCTGAGAGGCCATCGTATCCAGCCGGGCGGAAACCCCATCCGACATCGCAGTTTTCCAGGGAAATTGGAGGCCTTCGGTAGCCAGCGTCTCAGGTGCCGGTAACCCAAGCGCCTTGACAAGCGTCCTACGGACTTGAGCCTTCTCGTCATCCGTCCCCGAATCGTTGAGAACCCTTTCGAGCACAGACAACATGCCCCGCGTTCCGGTTCCGGGCATGACTTCGGGAGTGACCCCGACCGTTTCTGTGTCTTGGTTCGACATGGCAACCGACCCTCCTGATATATCAGGTTACCACAAATGCCACTTCCCATGGAAGCATCCCCGCCCCCTCAACCCCGCCCAGCCTATCGGGCACCGGCAAACTCGGGGGCCTGCCGGACCGTAAAGCGCGGAGTCCGGCAGACTGCGGGGCCTTGCCGTCCGTCCACGGCGATTCTATGAAGGTTTCGTCCGCTCCGACTTCAGAAACACGGACGGGACTGGCGGCTGCTGAAACGGCCCGGACGGCAGCCCGGCTTCCCTGAACCCGCCATGTCCCGCCCCCGGCGGAAAACAGCCGGCATTTCCGAATCAGGAAGCCCGTTCCGCCTCGGAACACGGGGCCGGAACCCTCCAGGAAGCCAGATCCCGGCCCCGGGGAGAAGCCTGCGGGAGGCATCAGGAACCGGATCGCCTGCTGAAGAACGCTGTGGAAACCGCCCGCAGGGGGGGCGGCACGTCAATCCCCCTGTCCGCGACGGGGCCCATGATACCGGCGGTCTGCTGCGGAATACGGCGTTCCAGGCAAATTTCCTCGGGCGCGGGCGGGGCCGCACCGGCAACGGGACATCCCAAAGACGCTCAGCCGCCGGAACCTCTCATCCCGCCTTCCTCCGCCTCTGCAGTATGCTGGCCCCCCCCGTGCTTTCCAGGAAAAACTTTGATGCCACTGAAAAAACCTCCCCCATCAGGCCTCATGAGTCAGTGCTGCAGAATGGCAATACCAGAAAAGGTGTCGATAATTATCTACTGCCATCATTTGAAATGAAATTTTGGGGGCAATTCTATATTATTAGGCTTATAAGACAGTGTTAAATTGCTTTAAATACATTAAATATAATTTATAACTAATTTTATGATTGATACTGAAAAAAGATGTACAAATATGCTTAAAGAGGTGTACTTATAAGATTTTTGCTACTACTATAACCTCCAGAAATCAATAGCCGTGGAGGTTTAAAGCCAATGTAAGCCCATAGTCCTGACTGTCGAATTCGTCCGCTCAAAGGTCCCGGCGCCTACGATGACTCATCGAAAATAAGGCAGAGCGCAGCATTTGAGAATTCCCTGTACAACTTCTTTTCGTTGTTCGTGCTCCCGATTCTTGGAGAGCTGGCGCTTAAGGTGTCCAGCCGCTACCACCCCTGGAACGGGCGGCCTTCCGTAAACCTCACAACTCTCACGGGACTCTGCATCATGCGGGAAATGAACGACTGGACCGCGGCACAGGCCATCGAAGTCGTCAGGAGCAACCGCTACGTCCAGCTCGCCCCGGGCCTGCCTGACAACCCGCCCGACAGGGACGTCATGTTCTCGGACAAGACGTACTACACCTTCTGGAATAATTTCATTTCCGTCGACGGGCCGAGGCTCGCCAACGAGACGGTGGCTCTCGCCCCGGTGAAGGAGTTCGACGTCGACACCGCCTTTATCCGCCTCGACGCCACGCACGTCCTCTCCAACATCAAGCTCCTCAGCAGGAACGGCCTCTTCCGGGCGTTCATCTACACCTTATCCGAGGGCGTTCGGGAACACGTTCCCCCAGTGGATCGGCCAGGTGGACCCGGAGCTCAGGAACAGGTTCGACAGGACCAGGCAGGTCGGCTACGGCACCGCCGGCCGGGAGACGCCAGAGCAGAAGGAGGACAGGCTCGCGGCAATGGCCCGCGACGCCTCCTCCCCGGTCAGGCAGTTCAGGCACGACCCGAGGTTCTGCCGGGAGGGCTTCTTCAGGCTCCCGGCCAGGTTCGTGAGGGAGCAGCGCGAGGAGCCGGACGGCGAGCTCCCGGCCGGGGCCCGCAACGACCCCGAGGTCGCGGCGGACAGCCTCCGGAGCCCCTTCGACACCGGGGCGACGTACTCGGGGGCCAAGAAGCGGAAGGGCCGCAAGCTCCACATCGCCGAGATCCGCACGCCGGAGAAGAAGAGCCGCCGAGGCGCCCCCGCGCTGAACGTCCT
>JAISEQ010000507.1 GCA_031264045.1 Deltaproteobacteria bacterium | reverse complement strand
CGGATGGCCCCCACGGGGCATTCGCGCACGCAACGGTAACAGTCCTGGCAATTGGCGGTTATCGTGTAGATCGAGTCTGTCATGGCACCCACGCGGCCAGCGGGCCGAGGGCCCGCGCGTCATGCCCGCGCGCGTCCGGCCGGCGCGGCCCTCGGCGCGGGGTCCTGGACGGCCCGGAAAGGGCCGGGATCCGGACCCGGGCGGGACGGCCTGGGCCGGAAAGCTCGGAAAGGCCGGCGCGCGCCGGGGCGGAATTCCGCAGCCGGCTCCCCCCGGAACGGCGGGAGGGCCCCGGGGGACGGCGCCCTCAAGGCCCTCCGGGGGCGGGACGTTCCGGGCGCCGCGCCGGAACGTCGGGGATTATAGCACGGGAGGGCCCCGAGGGGCGCGGGGGGATGCGGCGGCCCCGGCGGACCTGTCCGCCCCGCCCGTCCTGCGCCTAAATCCGGACGGCGCTCCGTATCCGGTCGGCTGCGTCCTCCAGGGTGCATCTCTCGATGAGCTTGCCGTTCACGGTGAGGACCGGGCCCTTCTTGCAGCGCTTGTCGCAGAAGGTCGCCTTGAACTGGGTCTTGGCCTCGAGGCCGTTTTGGCGGATGAAGTCCATGAGCTCCTTGTAGAGGGTCTGGGCCCCGCGCAGGTAGCAGCTGGTCCCGAAGCAGATCTCCAGGGACAGCGGCTTCGTCCCCCGGCTCCCGCCCAGGATGAAGTCCCCCTGGTCGATGCGCCTGCGGTTCTCGAAGCTGGTGTGGAGGAGCTCGTGGGCCTTCTCCCGGTCGAGCCTCTCGGAGTAGATCTGCTGGAGGTACGGGTTCTGGGAGGAGACGTGGAACTGGAGCATCTTGTCGTTGTCGTAGAGGCCTCTGGCCCTCTCCCTTACCGCATCGCGGTCGAGGGTGATGGGCTGGCCTCCCCCGTTCACGCAGCCGCCGGGGCAGGCCATCACCTCTATCAGATCGTAGTCCCCGACCCCGTCGCGGAGCCCGTCCAGAAGCTTCCTGGCGTTGGCCAGCCCCGAGACCACGGCGAGCCTGAGCGTGCGCCCGCCGAGCGCTATCTCAGCGGTCTTCACCCCCTCCTGCCCGCGGAACTGCCGGAACTCCTGGGCCGAGCCCTTCTCCAGGGAGTCCGCGGCGTAGCGGAGGACCGCCTCGGACACGCCTCCCGAGGACCCGAAGATGACCGAGCTCCCGGTCGCGAAGCCGAAGGGCATGTCGAAGGAGCCGAGCTCCAGCCGCCCGAAGTCTATGCCGCACTCCTTTATCATGAGCGCGAGCTCGCTCGTGGTTATCACGTGGTCCACGTCCGGGACCCCGCCGGTCCCGAGCGCCGGGCGGCGGGCCTCGAACTTCTTGGCGGTGCAGGGGGAGACGGTGACGACGGTCAGGCTCTCGCGCCCGATTCCGAGCTCGGCGGCGAGCATGTCCTTGCACAGCGCCCCGAACATGGCCTGGGGGGAGCGGCAGGTGGAGAGGTTGTCCAGGAAGTCGGGGTAGTACTGCTCGGCGAACTTCACCCACGCCGGACAGCAGGATGTGAAGAGGGGGAGGCGCTCCCCCCGTTCGATGCGGGCCAGGAACTCGTTTCCCTCCTCCACCACCGTGAAGTCGGCCCCGAAGCAGGTGTCGTAGACCCTGTCGAAGCCCATGCGCCGCAGCGCCGATATGACGCGGCCCATGGAGAACCAGCCCGGGGACTTCCCGAAGTACTCCCCGAGGGCCACGCGCACGGCGGGGGCTATCTGCACCACCACGGTCCTGGCGGGGTCGAAGACGGCGTCCCAGACCGCCCTGATGTCGCTCTTGGGCGTGAGTGCGCCCACCGGGCAGACCTTCACGCACTGCCCGCATCCCACGCACTCTATCTGGCCCAGGCCCTTGTTGTAGCAGGTGCTCACCTGGGCCCTGGCTCCCCGGTAGACGAAATCAAGCGCGCCCACGGACTGGATCTCCTCGCAGACGCGCACGCAGTCGCCGCAGAGGATGCACTTCGAGGGATCGCGCAGCACGCAGTCAGAGGTCTCGTCCTTCTCGCCGGTGCGCCTCATGGGCTTGAAGCGGTTAGACGTGACTCCGAGCTGCCTCGCTATCGCCTGGAGGCGGCAGTCGCCGCTCTTGGGGCAGACGGTGCAGTCATCGTCGTGGGCGGCGAGCATGAGCTCGATTATCATCCTCCTCAGATCCCTGACCTCCGAGGTGTTGGAGCGCACCACCATGCCGGGCTCGGCGCGGGTGGAGCACGCGGGCACGAGCCCCAGTCCCTCCACGTCCACCATGCACATGCGGCAGGCGCCGTAGACGCTTATCTCCGAGTGGTAGCAGAAGGTCGGGAGCTCCACCCCCGCCTTCCTGACGAGCTCGAGGAGGTTCCTCTCGCCCTCTATGGCCACCGGGATCTGGTCGATCACGGCCGTGTTCTTCATCTCTGACCTCCCGCGCCGCGGCATGCGAGCCCGGCGCCCGGGCGCGTGGCGCCCCGCTGGACCGGAAAGGATCCCGGGCGACTAGCCCTTGACCACCGCGTTGAACTTGCACTTCTGCTCGCAGACCCCGCACTTCACGCACTTCTCGGGGTCTATGGTGTAGGGGACGCCCTTCTTCCCGCTTATGGCCTCGGCCGGACAGTTCCTGGCGCACACGCTGCAGCTCCTGCACTTCTCCGGTATTATCCGGAAGGTGAGGAGCGCCGTGCAGGCCCCGGCCGGGCAGCGCTTCCTCACGACGTGGGCCAGGTACTCCTCGCGGAAGTAGCGGAGGGAGGAGAGCACCGGGTTGGGGGCTGTCTTCCCGAGCCCGCACAGCGACCCGACCTTCACGGCCCTCGCCAGATCCTCCAGGAGCGCCAGGGTGTCAAGCGTCCCGCGGCCCTCTATTATGTCGTCCAGGAAGGCCAGCATCTGGCGCGTCCCCTCGCGGCACACCACGCACTTGCCGCAGGACTCGTTCTGCGTGAACTGCATGAAGAAGCGCGAGATCTGCACCATGCAGGTGCCCCGGTTCATGACCACCAGCCCGCCGGAGCCGACCATGGCGCCCACGCCCTGGAGGGAGACGTAGTCCAGCGGCAGATCCAGATGCTCCCGCGTGAGGCATCCCCCCGATGGCCCCCCTATCTGCACGGCCTTGAAGTCGCATCCGCACAGCGTCCCGTCGTCGTTCGTGACCCCGCCGCCTATGTCCGCGACTATCTCGCGCAGGGTCGTGCCGAAGGGGACCTCGATCAGCCCGGTGTTGGCCACGTGCCCGGTGAGCGCGAAGGTCTTGGTGCCCCTGGCGTCGGCCGTCCCCATCTCCGCGTACTTCGCGGCCCCCATCCGGAGCACTATGGGCACCGTGGCGAGGGTCTCCACGTTGTTGATGACCGTGGGCTTCCCGAAGAGCCCGGCCTCGGCCGGGTAGGGGGGCTTCAGGGACGGCATCCCGCGGCGGCCCTCGATGGAGGCCATGAGCGCCGTCTCCTCGCCGCAGACGAAAGCGCCGGCCCCCTCCTTCACCTCGACGTCGAAGGACTTCCCGGACCCGAAGACGTCGCCGCCCAGGATTCCCGCCTCCCTGGCCGCCGCTATGGCGTACTTGAGCCTCTTGACGGCGAGGGGGTACTCCATGCGCACGTATACGTAGCCGTAGGTGGCGTTCACCCCCATGGCGGCAATCATCATGCCCTCGATCACCGCGTGCGGGTTGCCCTCCATGACGCAGCGGTCCATGAAGGCCCCGGGGTCACCCTCGTCCCCGTTGCAGACGATGTACTTGGCGTCCGCCGCGTTGACCCTGGTTAGCTCCCACTTGCGGCCCGTGGGGAAGCCCCCGCCGCCGCGGCCCTTCAGCCCGGAGGCCAGGATTTCCCCGCAGATCCCGGTGTCCGTCATCTCGCAGGCTGCCCTGCGGGCCTGGAAGTAGCCGCCGTGGAAGACGTACTCGTCCAGGTCGTGGACGTCTATGTTCCCGCACAGCGCCAGCATCAGCCGGTGCTGGCGCTCGTAGAAGGGTATGCGGGCCATGTCGCGGACCGGCTCGCCCGTGTCCGGGAGGGTGTAGAGGAGCCTCTCCACGTGGCCGCCGCCCACTATGGAGGTGTCGACTATCTCCTCCACGTCCGCGGGCCTCACCTTCACGTACATGATTCCCTGCGGCCGGAGCGATACCAGGGGCCCCATCTGGCAGAAGCCCTGGCATCCGGTCTCGACCATCTGGTAGTCGCCGTCCTCGGACTCCAGGGCCACCGCGGCGCGGATGCCCCTGGCGGCCAGCACCTCCCGGAAGCGCTCGTAGATCCTCATAGACCCGTTGGCCATGCAGCCGGTCCCGGCGCAGACGGTCACCCTTGGCCTCGTCCCGGAGGTGGAGGCGAGGAAGCGCTCCCTTCTCTCCTCCAGGGTCAGGTGCAGAAGCTTGGCTGTCTCAGGCATTGCGGGCCTCCATTCCGGGCGCCCCGGGCGCCCCGTCGCCGCCGGCCTCCGCGGCGAGGGACGGGGACGGCCCCGGGCCCTCGCCGGCCTCCCCGGCGCGGATGTCCTCCACTATCCCCCTGGCGCTGTCGGGGGTCTGTGCCCCGTGGACCTCCTCGGCCCCCACGACCACCACCGGCGCGAGGCCGCAGGCCCCCAGGCAGGCCACGGTCTCGACGGTGAACATGCCGTCGGGGGAGGTGCCGGTAGGCTCGCGCAGGCCGATGGCCTCCTGGATGGCACCTATGATGTCGGCCGACTTCTTCACGTGGCAGGCCGTCCCGTCGCAGACCCTTATCACGTGCTTGCCCTTGGCCGACAGCGTGAAGTGGGAGTAGAATGTCGCCACCCCGAACACAGCGCAGGGGGAGACTCCCAGCGCCGTGGCAACGTACGTCATTATGTCCTCCGGGAGGTAGGAGTAGGCCTCCTGGATCTCCTGGAGAATGGCTATGAGGCCGCTCCTGCTCCTCCCGTGACGGTCG
>JAISEQ010000415.1 GCA_031264045.1 Deltaproteobacteria bacterium | reverse complement strand
TCGAGGACAACGTGAAGCTTGATTCCGTTGTCCGGATCGCTCGCGCCCGGAACCGACTTCACCACATAATCCATGAACTTCACAAACTCAACCCGCCTCTTCCGGTCGTAAGTCTTGGTCCGCGCCTTTCGTTTCTTGATATCCGCGGCGGCGAACAGGCTGGTCATCGTACCGTGGCGTTCGCAGGTGCTGTTCTTGCCCCTGATGATGGTCCCGATCCTGGTCCTGACGCATCCGTTGTGTCTTTCGGCGGCCTGGATGCTGGGCTTCTCGCCGACCGTGATGTCTGCGGAGTTCTTCGGCGGGCTCATGTTAAGGGTCACAGGGTCACAGGGTCACGATGTCCGTTGACTTTGAGGCGAACATGGGGTCCGTGCTCACACGCCAGGTCTGAGGCGCCCTGCAGAACTTAATGCGCTTCGCCCGCAGTATCCTCCCGACGATGTCCTCGGACACTCCCTGTTTTCCGTCACGGCTTTGGATTCCCGCCGGGAAGAGCCTTTGGGCGGAGGCTTCCCCAGGGTTTTCATGATGTCGTTTCTGACCTTAACATGATCATATGTTCTGGACCTGCGGGAGCGCGGAACGTCGTCCAGGCTTTGAGCCCGTCAGCTATGAATCTTCTTCTCCGTTTCCCTACGGTATTGCGGTGCAAGTTAAGTGCTGCCGCGATCTCATCGTTGCTCTTTCCCGCATGGCTCAGGATCACTATCCAGGCATGTATGACAAGGCAGAACGGCAAAATCAGGGATTGATCCCTCAGGGTGCTCGGGCTCGCCGTGAGGCGGAAGGAGCGGGCAGATCCCGGATTTCGCGGAGGACTGCGCCATGGGGGCGGGCGCGGAGGGCTGCGTCCGGAAGCTCAAGGCCGAGGTGTGCCCCGGAGGCCGCGTGAGGTACAGGTCAAAGCCGAAGATGGACAGCAGGATTGCGGTCGGGGTCGCCGTAGTCATCTTCAGAAGGACGATCCTCTTCGAGAGACGGCAGGCCAAGTTCCCCGAGACGCGGAACCGCCGTAACGGGCCCCTGGCCGAGGCCAGGGAGGCGCGGAACCGCCGGAACGGGCTTCCGACGGCCGACATGGGGACCCGGAACCGCCGGAACAGGCTGCTGGAACCGGTCATGCGGGCGCGGACCTCCCGGAACTTGTCCCCGGCGGCTGTCGGCGGGGGCCTGCCCCGCACTGACGGGCGGAAGCCCGCTTCCGGGACGAGGCAGAACAGGAGGGCCGTGAGGAAGGATGCGGCCGGGAAGATGGGCAACAGGCGGAACGTGAGGAATGGTGCCGCCGGGGAGGCTTAGAACCGCTACGAGCCGTAGCTGGTTTAGTCGGCGGCTCATGTCCCAGCTGGTTTGTTGACAGTGGATCTTGCCAGCCCCGAAATGTACACAGAGTTATTGAGGTGGTGTCATGAATTAGGTATAATTAGTATGATGAAATTATTCATAAACCTGTAGGCAGCCTACTTTATTTTCCTATATTTTGAGGCATTCTGCTGTCACGCCGATAGAGTCAGCAACCAACAACGTGTACGGTCCTGCCATCGCGATCCAAAGTCTCCCAGAAAATTTTTTCGTCCCAGGGTTTAGAGTAATCCCTGTCGAATACGACAAGCCAGCCTGCGGAGGAACCGCATTTGTCCATATAGCCAAGAACCTGCGCAATACTCTCTTCCCGGCTCTTGACACCCTTGATCTTTAATTCTACAGGGTAACGGATATTCCTGTAGCTCACGCATATGTCAACAAAGGTTCTCCCCAGCCCGTACTCTCTTTGGATGAAGTCGGTCCCGCCGTTCAGTACCCTCTGCAGGAAGGCGTACAGCACGATATGCGGAAAATCCTCCCTGCCGAAACCGGACAGTTTTTCCATGATTATCTTGACTACTTCCTCCAGAACTCTATACTTGTCCGCGATATCGATAAAGTCAAGGGAACTGACTGCCCTCTTTGTCACAAGGCGTTCTTTTTCTTTTTTTTCGGCATCGGTCTGATCATTCACTTCGCTGTTTTCGCGCCAGTAGACCTGGAAGGCCCTGAGAAGTCCGTCCATGTCGAGTCTTGTCCCGTCCATCCACCTGTTGGCCAGCTCGGGTGGCACCCTGTCCTGGAGATCCTGAGACATGGCTCGGGCTATCAGCTCCCTGTAGATGGGGTTGGACGACCTGACGGAATCGACCTTGTAGCCGTCCGCCTTCAGGAGACCTAGGTCTATAACGTATCTGATATCGTCTGTCGGAACACCCTTCGGAAAGAAATTTTCCCCGGTAATCACCGGTTCTATTACCCTTCTGACCCTCGGTTCCCTGACCCGTTCCATAAGGGAGTCGAAATGGGTGTCATTGCGCAGAATCAGGTTCCTGACGGCAATGTCGATGTCATTTCCCGTGACGGCTTTGGAGTAGTCGTTTCGAAACTGCTTGACAATGACGTTATGGGCAAGCGCGTTGACCAGCCAGGGCTGGCCCTCGGTCCAGTACCAGGCCCGATCGACGGCCGACGGCTCGAAGACCTGTCCCGTATCCGCAGTGTGCTGGTAGTACAGAGACGTAATCTCTTCCATGGTGAAGTCGGCCAGGGTGAAGGACTCAATTTTAATGTTGAAGGGACTGGCTGGACCCTTGGACATTTCATCCGGTCGGACCTTGGTCAGATAGTCCCTTATGTCCCGCATGCCCACAAGAGCCAACGATCTCGGGAACCTGGTGCGCGGGGAATCGGAACGGCGGAGATACCCTTCCCTTATCTGGGTCAGGAATCTGATGAGGGGATTTTCGTGGAGACAGTCGGCCTCATCGAAGAACACGACCAGTTCCCTGTCCAAAGCTCTGCTCAGGGCATTCAGGATCAACCGTATCTTGGTGGCCGAATCGGCCATGTAGGGTCTGTTGTTGAAGGTGTAGGCAAGGTCATGCAGCTGATCCACCTCGGAGGAAATGAGCTCAGCGTTAAGTTCGCTGATGATCGTGGACATCGCGGTTTTATCGTCAACGATGTTCCTCAAGGAAGCCAGCGAGCAGTAGAGGGCGTAATGTTGGCCTTCGCGGTTAATCTTTTCGATCGTGGCGGCCAGACAAGTGGTTTTGCCGGACTGGCGCGGCGCGTGGAGTATGAAAAAGTATTCTCCATCAATCATGTCGTTTACGTCCGGGAGACGGGGGACGGCAGGTATCATGTAGTGTTTCAAGGGATTGCAGACACCTACGGTATTGAAACGTTTGAACGACATTGCCGTCAAGGTACCTCCAAAGTCAGCAGACGGATTTCTGAATTTATCCCCATTACGGAAAGACCTTTGAACTGATTGTTCGATTTGAATGCGACTCTATCATAGCGGCTCAGGCAAGGTCAACCGGCATGGTTTGACAGGGTGTTCCCAAAAAAAGTAGATTATAGAAAAATGGCTTTTATTATACAAGAGACTTGTGTTATAGTGTATGATGAGAGTTTAGCTCGTAAATCAGTCAATAGTCAGATGTCTGCCCAATGAGGTTAACCAATGCCCAGAAGAAAGAAGGCTGTAGATTCACCTTCAACGAACAAAAAAGCAAATATTCTCTCAGAAACACAGGCTGACTCTAAAAAGGATCCTGAATCTGAATTCACAGAGTTAATGCTTAGAATGCATTCTGAAATTGCTAATATAGGGCAGACTATTGAACGGCCATTGACAATTGCCGATCTTGAATCTTTAATATCGTCTACTATGGATGGCATACAGAATGTTTATTTTGGAATCCGAAGGGATGCGATTATTCGCCTCGTTAAAGATTGAAATGGGATAATACAACTTTTTCAACATCTGAATTCCAAAGCTTACTCTCTTTTTTTGCCCTAAGTGTTAACAAACACTGCCCGGTATCGATATTCCATGTCATACCTGGGCGTTTTAATCTATCTTGTGCAACTGTCCTGTTCCCGCTTTCAATATGTCCACTGCCAATGTACAATCCCTGGGATCTAAACTCGTGATAATTGATTTTTTTTTTGTTTTCACATAAATATTCTGGCAAGTTCTTTATTTTGCTCATCTCTTCTCTTGTCAGTCCTTTAAAATTTTTCTCTTTAAACTTTTTTGTCATGTTTTGCACTTCTGCAATTACATCCATATGCTCGTTGCAAACCAATTTTTCTTTCATTTCCTCGACCCACGGCTGATATTTTTCTTCATCATATTTGAAGTATATTTTTCCAAAAGCATAAAGATGCTCAATAACATGCCATATATCTAAGATATGTATTGCGTCTGGAAATACAGTTTTTTGCATATTTGATATCCAGGTTGCGCCATCTGTGACAAGCACAGTTTTTGTATGTGAGCCATAGCCATTTCTTATAGCCGCATACAGTAGCAACACTTGAAATTGATCAACGCTACCGAAATAATCAACATATTCTCTTTTTAAGATGTCGAAATTGAATTTTTCAGACTCAACATTCTTCGGCTTCATGTGCATTGAGGAGAAAATAATGCCTAATTTATTTTCGCGCCATTTCGTACCGTTTTCATCCTTTTCTTTAGTATGGAGCATAGCTCCATCGATCATAATATAAAGAGTTCCATCTATACTTTGCGGGCCTAAAGTCAATTGGTTATTCCAAAACAAATTCCACAGTTTATCTGCATTCATGATATCAAAATCAGTTACTAACTTGCCGATATAGTTTGAGATTTTGCGTACTGTTTCCTGGCAAATATCCCATTTAAATACGTTTTGAAGGATATCGGTGGCTCTTTGATATGAGAGTTGGTCTGTGGCCCACCAAGCGATCTCAAGCATAGCTTTAGGAGTCGCTTTAAACGGTAAATTATCTATCTTCATGAATTTATCAAGGGGCACTACGGTTTTTCGATTTTCAAGGGATAAGAGGGCTTCGCGGTCATCTTTGGTAATCGGACGCAATACATGGCGCTCAAAACGAATAGATCCGCAAATTGTCAGCAAATCACACGAATATTTTCTGTGAGTCTCAAGATTTATCCCCAAGCGGGAATATTGGTCTCTATAGTGCTTGATCAATACTCGATCGTTTATACCAGAAATAGTATCTCCACATTGAAGAAGGATTTTTCTGCGGGTGGAATCCATGGTGTTTTGTAACTTATCTTCAAATTGCAATATATTGAAATCATCAGCCATATATTGAGCGCCATCTTTGATTTCAGAAAATAAATCACTAATCTCCTGTATAGTCTGAGGGTTGACCTCAACTCTTGCGAGTTCATGTGACGTCAGATAGTCTTTTACCCTGACTATTGTGGACATGCCAGCTCCTCTCAGTCGACTTGGAGAAGTTAAGAAGTCGACTTTGAGGAGTTTAGCAAAAATCTCCAGGAAAATATACTTTTTTTTTGGAACACCCGGTTTGACAGGCTTGGCGCACCGGCGCCGGATCCTTCGGGCACCTCCCGCTGAACGCTTCCCGGCGGTTCCGGCTCCCCCTTCCCGCGGCGCGGGCCGTCTGTCGCCCCGCTCAGCCCCTCATTTCAGGTACGGCCTCTCGCCTATGAAGAGATAGCTCTTGGCCATGTGGCGGGCCTCCTTCGGGGCGTCCTCTCCCCACACGATGACTGCGGCGAGGGCCAGCTGGCCCTGGAAGCGTGGGTCGTGGCCGCGGGCGGCATTTTTCAGGCCTTCCCAGTCACGTTCGAGGATGTGCCATATGGCCCTTCTGGAGGTTTCGGGGTCGGGGGCGGCGGCCTCTATGAAGGCCTCGGAGCGGGAGCGGTCCTCGCCCTCGCGGACGGAAAGCGCCCAGTCGCACCAGACGGTCGCCGGGGACAGCCATGCCGGAGCGAAGGTCTCGGCCCACTCCCTTACGAGATCGGGACCTGCCCCGTCCGATGCCGCCGCCCACAGGAGCATTTCCCGGCGTAGTGGCTCGGGGGAGGCGTTCAGGGCCTCCTCGGGCCTGCCCTGGTGGAGGAGCCTCAAGGCCAGCTCGGGATCCTGTACGTCGGGAACGGGAGTTCCGGGGTCATTTGAGCTCGCGGGGATTTCGGAGCCTGCGGATTCCTCCGGCCCTTCCGAGTCTTCCGGCTTTCCGGTTTCCCCGGATCCCTCCGGCCCTCCGGCCCTTTCCGGGCTTCCTGAACCCTCCGGTCCTCCGTCTTCCTCCGAGGTTCCGGCTCCCTCCGATCCCGGTGTCGCTTCCGAGGTTCCGGCCGCCTCCGATCCTCCGGCTCCCTCCGAGCCCCCGGTTTCTTCCGATCCCCCGGTTCCTTCCAATCCTCCGGCTCCTTCCGGTTTTCCGTCTCCCTCCGATCCTCCGGTTCCCTCCGGTTTTCCGGTTTCCTCCGATTCGGCGGATCCTTCCGGGCTTCCCGTTCCCTCTGCTCCTCCTGACGAACCGGCCCTTGGCGGCACGGAATCGTCGGGCAGCTCGGACATCTCCGCTTCCGCCAGGCGCCTCGTGGCGGGCGACCAGGGCCCTATCGCGGCCAGGATCTCCGCCTGGGTCAGGCCCTCCAGCCTGGAGAGCCGGGCCAGGAGATCGATGTCCGAGAGCATCACCCTGGGATCCTCGGCGAAGGCCTTCCTCAGAAGCTCCAGGGCCTTCGCGGTGTCGCCCTCGGCGAAGGCCTCCATGCCCAGGGCCCTCGTCACGAAGGCGTAGTCCGGGAAGCGTTCGGCTAGCACGGGGAGCATCCCGGCGCGGAGAAAGGGATCGGACACGCACAGGGCTTCCAGATACGCGAGCCCGGGGTCGTCCGGGTAGCTCCGGGCGTCCCCGCGGATTTCGGAGCAAAGGAGCTCCCGCTCCTCGTGGGCGAGGGCCAGCAGGAGCTCCCGGAGGGTCCAGATGTCCCCGGGGCGCTCCCGGCGGCGCTCCATGAGCAGGAGCCTGGCCGACTCCCTGTCCTGGGCCACGGCGAGGGAGAGCCACAGGGGCAGGAAGGGCTGGTCCGGGGCCTCCCAGCGGGCGTGGGTGCGGACAAGCCTCTTTCCCGCCTGCGGGGAGACCATGCCCAGAATCATTTCCGGATGCGCGCCGGACAGGGGGTTGAGGCTGAGCCTCGTGCCCCTCCCCCCCTCGAGCTTAAGGGTCCCCGGAGGCATGGTGAGCACGTAGTCCGCCCTGCTCGCGAAGATCCGGAGCGCCCCCAGCACCCTCTCGGAGGCGGCGCGGTCGGGCCCGGGGCCGTAGGCGGCCGTCCATTCCACGAAGGGCGCGGCCCCGGCGACGCTGTAGACCAGGCTCGAGCCGTCCCTCGGAGCCCCCGCGAACAGGCTCTCGACATGGGCCCCCTGCTCGGTCACGGCCTCGATCCTGAACTCCGAGCCCGGCGCGACGCTCTTCTTGAGGCGGTCCCCGGGGGCCAGGAAGGCCCTGTCGCCCGCCACGGTCACCGTGAGCGCCGTGCCCAGCCCGTTGTAGACGTAGACGGAGGTCTCCTGCCGGACGGGAAAAAGCTCCCTCTTGGCGCAGGTGGCGGCCAGCGCCAGGGCCAGCCCGACGCTCACCAGCAGGAGCGTCCTCATGGGTGTCCTGGCGGGCGAGGGCGGAGCGGGCTCCTCCACCGCCTCGGCCTTCACGGGCGCGGGAGCCCATCCGGCCTGGGGGGCGTCCGGGATCCCGCCGGGATCCCCCGGCCCCACCGGGACCGAATCCGCCAGCCGCCTCAGGGCCTCCGGGACGTCGCGGGGAGTGTGGGTGACCTCGTGGGGCCCGGGCGCAGGCTCCCCGGGATGCGGGAGGGGGCCGGCGGGTCCGGCGTCCCCCGTGGAGGACCCTTCCGGACCGGAACGGCCCTCGGCCGCCGGTGTCCCGCTGTCCGGGGCCTCCGGGCCGTCGGGGCTTCCGGGCGCGCCGGGGCAGTCCGGACCCTGATCCCCGGGGTCTCCGGCGGGGCCGGTCCCGCCCCAGGGGGCGTCCCCCTCGCCGGGTCCGTCCGTGCCGTTCCCGTTCAGGTCGGCGCCCCCGCCCTCCCCGGAGTCCGGCCGCACCCTGTGCTCGGGGGGGACGTAGGGGGATCCGGCCCCCTCCTTCGGATCCCGGAGCTCGGGGATGTCCGGGGTCCTGCCGCGGGGCATGGCCTGGAGGGCCCTTATCGCCTCGGGGGAGCCCGCCGCCATCTCCCGGAGGCGGTCCTCGGTGGCCAGGAGCAGATCCAGCGCGGAGGTCCTGGCGGTCTCCAGGGAGTCAATGATGTTCTGGGAAAGCTCCAGGAGCCTCTGGCGCCTGGCCGGCCGGGTGAGGTAGATGAGAAGCGGCTTCGTGGAGAGGGCGGGCTCGCCGTCCAGGTCTTCGGGGGGGGTTATCTTGGACGCGAGCTCCCTGGCGTTCTCCATCTCGAGCCACAGGGCGTCGCACAGGCCCTTCACTATCGGTTTCGAGCTGCTTCCCGGATCGGCCGCCATCCTCCTCCGGGAGACCATGGCCTGGCCCGTCCTCTCGAGGAAGAGGATAAGGGACCCCAGTCCCAGGAGATACTCCTTCCAGCCCCTGCCCAGGGCCTCCGCGAGCGCCAGGTGCGCGCCGCGCACCCTCCTGGTGTGCATGGCGAGGCGCTTCTCCAGGGACGATATCTCCGTCTCCATCTGGGCGAGGCGGGCCAGATCCCTGTTGGAGAGCCTTCTTCTCCCGCGCCTCAGGGTTGAGGCGTCCTCCTTCAGGGTCTCCAGCCTTCCCAGCGCGCCGGATAGGTCCTCCGGATAGAGGGTGTCCAGGTCCTCGGGACCTCCCCTGTACATGGACGCCAGGTTGGGAGCCCCCTCGCAGGCCCTGCGGGGGGGCAGGTACAGGCCCCTGTAGCGCGGGTTCCTGTGTCCCTCCCCCGGCCGCTTCTCGGGCGCCGCCGGGGGTCTCCTGTGTCTGAAGAAGCTTATGGCCATGGATCGGGGTCTCGCCTGGGGCCTTCCGGGCGGCAGGCATGAAGGCCGCGCGGAGCCGGAAGCGCCGGAGGCCGGTCAAGGCGGGGGAAGGGGCGGCGGCCCCGTGTTCCTGGAGGGTATGCGCCGGAGGGGCGGATGTCCGGGGGCCTGGCCCGGAGGAGAGAGGCCGTATGCCTCGGTCCGGCGGCCTGAAGGTCGGGCGCGCGGCGTGAGCCGGGAGCCGGGGGCCGGAAGCCCTGTGCCGGAGGCCGGAAGGCCGGGCACGTGGCGTGAGCCCGGAGCCGGATGCGGATGCCGGACGAAGGAGATTTTCGGCAACTGAAAGGTCGGCCACTTAAATGACTGACAGGGAAAGGGCGGGCGCGTGAATGTCAGTTCGGGAAAATACGGAAGTTGAATGGCGGTTGCTGGAAAGCCGGATAAGAAAAGGACAAACTGGAAACGACCTCCACTGGAAGGATAGCTTATGATCCGTGCCGTGTCTTTGATCCCTGTCGGACACGGCTTGCGGCAGGGTCGTGAGGCCTTGCTGCCTTAATGCCGGACTGCCGCCTCCCGTCGGCAGGGTTCCCGCTTGCCGGTCCGGCCACGGGGAAAGGCTTACGGGCAGGTTCCCGGCCCGGCGGGATCGGGGGGCTGCGGTTCCGGCTCCGGGCCGGCGGGTCCGGCTCCGGTTTCCGGCTCCGGGTCGGCGGGTCCGGCTCGGGTTTCCGGTTCCGCGCCGACGGGTCCGGCTCGGGTTTCCCGCTCCGTGCCGGGGGTTCGAGCTCCGGTTTCCCGCTCCGGTCCGTGGGTTCGGGCTCCGGGTTTCCCGCTCCGGTCCGTGGGTTCGGGCTCCGGGATACCCGCTCCGGTCCGTGGGTTCGGG
>JAISEQ010000259.1 GCA_031264045.1 Deltaproteobacteria bacterium | reverse complement strand
CGGGCCGTTTCCCCCCCCCGTGGCCTTTTGAGGCCGCCCGCGTTCCCCGTCCTCCCGGAAACTTCCGGATCCGTTCCCTTACCTTTCACCCGTTTCGACCGGCCGCCCCCGGACGCGCGCCGCGCGTCCGGGAAGAGCTTCCCGGAGGAGCAAGCCAGCCATGAACCATCTCTCGGCCCTGGAGGCCCAAAGCGTCTACATCCTCCGGGAGGCCTACAGCAACCTGGGGAAGCTCGGACTCCTGTGGTCCATAGGGAAGGACTCCACCGTCCTCCTCTGGCTCGCGAAGAAGGCCTTCTTCGGGCACTCGCCCTTCCCCTTCATACACGTGGACACGAGCTACAAGATTCCCGAGATGATAGCCTACCGGGACAGGGTGGCGAGGGAGCTCGGGCTGGATCTGATAGTGCACCGGAACGAGGCGGCCCTGGCCGACGGCATGGGTCCGGACCGGGGGAGGCTCGTCTGCTGCAGGTCGCTCAAGACCGACGCGCTGGCCGACATGACCAGGAAGTACGGCTTCGAGGGGCTCATAGTGGGAGTGAGGCGCGACGAGGAGGGCTCGCGCTCCAAGGAGAGGGTCTTCTCGGAGCGGAACGAGGAGGACCGCTGGGACTACGCGAACCAGCCCCCGGAGCTCTGGGGCCAGTTCAAGACGGATTTCCCGAAGGGCCGCCACATAAGGGTCCACCCCCTGCTCGAGTGGAACGAGATAGACGTCTGGCGCTACATAGAGCGCGAGGGCATACCCGTCATAGACCTGTACTTCTCCAGGGGCGGCGAGCGCTACCGGAGCCTGGGATGCGCGCCCTGCACCGGCAGGGTGGCGTCCCTCGCCTCCACGGTGCCGGAGATAGTGGAGGAGCTCGCGACCACCGGGGAGAGCGAGAGGGCCGGCCGCGCCCAGGACCGCGAGGACGCCTACGCCATGCAGAAGCTGAGGAAGGACGGGTACATGTGAGCGGCTTTCCGGGCCGCGGGGGGCTCCGGGGACTCCTCCGGCCTCCCCGGGCCGCGCGGCCGCGCGGCCGGCGGCGGGCAAGCGGCCCGGTCAGGGGCGCCCGCGGGACCGGTAGGGACGAGAGACTGCCGCCGCAGGCGGAGGAAAGGCGAACAGTGACGGAACTGACCAGGGGACATGACGCCGGGGGGCCCGCCCCGGAAGCGCCGGGCGGCGACAGCGAAGCCCGGGAGGCCGGGACCCCGGAAGCCGGCAGGGAGGCCGGGACCCCGGAAGCCAGGGAGAAGCTCTCGCTGGTCGTGACCGGGCACGTGGACCACGGGAAGTCCACGGTGATAGGCCGCCTCCTCTACGACACCGGCTCCCTCCCCCAGGGGGCCGTGGACCGGGTGCGGGAGATTTCCCGGGAGACGGGACAGCCCTTCGAGTTCGCGTTCCTCCTGGACGCCTTCGAGGAGGAGCGGCGGCAGGGCATCACCATAGACACCACCCGGCTCCAGTTCAGGACGGAGAGGCGCGACTACCTCATCATAGACGCCCCGGGCCACAAGGAGTTCCTGAAGAACATGATCTCCGGGGCCTCGGACGCGGAGGCGGCGTTCCTGGTGGTGGACGCGCAGAGGGGGGTGGAGGAGCAGAGCCGGCGCCACGCGCACATGCTCTCGCTCCTGGGCGTGGGCCGCGTCGGGGTGCTGGTGAACAAGATGGATCTCGCCGGGTGGTCCGAGGCCGCCTTCGGTAGGATAAGGGAGGAGCTTTCGGCATACCTGTGGAACCTGGGGATCGAGGCGGGGCCGTTCCTGCCCCTCTCGGCGCTGGAGGGGGAGAACGTGCTCGTGCCCTCCGCCAGGATGCCCTGGTTCCGGGGGCCGACCCTCGTCTCCGCCCTGGACTCGATAGAGAAGCCCGTCCGGGAGGAGGGCCTGAGGCTCCCCATCCAGGACGTCTACAAGTTCGACGCCCGCCGCATCATAGCGGGCAGGGTGGAGAGCGGGGCCATAGCCGCCGGGGACGAGATAGTGATAAGCCCGGGGAGGAGGAGGACCAGGTGCGTGACGGTGGAGAGCTGGCCCGAGGACACGGGGAAGACTTCGGCCTCCGCCGGCGAGTCCTGCGGCATCACGGTCGCGGACGAGTTCTTCAACCGCCGCGGCGAGGTCGTGTCGCTCCCCGACGATCCGCCCGAGGCCGCGGACTCGTTCCGGGCCTCCGTCTTCTGGATGGGCCGCGATCCCCTGACGGCGGGCCGCCGCTACCGCCTGAAGCTCGCGGCGGACTCCTGCGGGTGCAGGGTGACCGGCATCTACGGGCGCATCGACTCCGACACCCTCGCCCCGTCGGGGCCGGCCGGGGAGGCGCATGCCGGCGAGGTCTGCGAGGCGGCCTTCCGCCTGGAGAGGCCCGTCGCCATGGATCTGTTCTCCCGCCACAGGGTGACGGGGAGATTCGTCGTGGTGGACGGCTACGACGTGGCGGGCGGCGGGATAGTGACCGGCCTAGGGATACCCGGGGAGACCGGGGCAGGCTTCAGGGCCGGAGGGGTCTACGCCAGGGCCTCGGTCTTCGACGAGTACAGCTACAGCCTCGGCGGCGGGACCGTGGAGATCCGCGAGCCCGCCCCCTGCGTTTGGGCCGCCGGGGATCCCGTGCCGCTCTCCGGGGACTCGTTCAGATACCCGCCGTCCTTCGACGTCCTTGTCTTCCGGGACAGGGCGGCTGTGAGGATAAGGGACGGGAGGGTGAGCGAGGTCATCCCCCTCTCCGCCTACGAGTGGGACGGCTTCCCAGCGGTGAACGGGCGCGGCTTCGCCCTGAAGGTGGTCGGTCGCGCCGAGTGGGAGGGGCTCCTGGAAGCCGTCGCGAGGGGGGCCGCCGGCGCCGAGCCCGATCCGGCCGCGAGATGGCTTGACTTCAACACCTACCGCAGGATAGCTTTGACAGGGCCCCTCCTCGGTCCCGGGGGTGAGGGCGCCCCGCCGCCGCCAGCGGCGGAGGGCGCGTGAGACGGCCGGACGCCGGACCGCTCGGGACGCGCGCGGCCCCCCGTGTTACCCCCACGGCGGCGCCGGGCCGGGGAGCCCGGGGGGGGCCGGTTTCTTCGGCGCGCCAGGGCTGGAAGCGCCGCGGTGCTCCTACGGGGCACGTATCCGGACGGGCGGCTCGCGCCCGTCCGCCGCAAGCGGGAGGCTGAAAAAGATGGGAACGGACTACAAGGCCCTCAAGAACGGCGGCTTCATGCGCCAGAGGCAGAAGGACAAGTTCTCCTTCCGCCTTAAGGTCGTGGGAGGGAACATCACCTCCGACCAGGCGAGGGCCATGGCCGAGGCCGCGGACCGCTACGCCGCCGGCAGGCTGCACCTGACCTCCCGCCAGGGGGTGGAGATACCCTTCGTGGATCTTAAGGACACGGAGGAGTGCAGGGCCTTTCTCGCGGGGAGGGGCGTGGACGCGAGCGTCTGCGGGCCCAGGGTGCGCACGGTCACGGCCTGCCAGGGGGACGAGATCTGCCCCTCGGCCTGCATCGACTCGTCCGGGCTCGCGAGGGAGATTTCGGAGCGCTACTTCGGCCGGGGGCTCCCCCACAAGTTCAAGTTCGGGGTGACCGGCTGCGTGAACAACTGCCTCAAGGCCGAGGAGAACGATCTCGGCGTCAAGGGCGGCATGTTCGTGGAACTGGACGCCGGCGCCTGCACCGGCTGCGGGATCTGCGTGCATGCCTGCCGGGACGGGGCGCTCGCTCTCGCCGGCGAGGACGGGCCGGCCGTCATCGACCGCTCGAAGTGCAACAACTGCGGCCGCTGCGTGCATGCCTGCCCGGCGGACGCCTGGAGCGGCAGGCCAGGCTACAGGCTCTTCTTCGGCGGCACCTTCGGGAACAGGATCGGCCTGGGCCGCGACCTGATGCCGCTCCTGGCTGACACGGCGGATCTCTTCGCCGCCGCCGACCGCGCGGTGGACTTCTTCGCGGAGCACGCGAAGCCCGGCGAGCGCTTCAGGGCCGCCATCGACCGGACCGGGTGGGAGGCCCTGAGGAAGCGCGTGAACGGGGTGGGCTCATGACGACAAGGGGATCCGGCAAGAAGCACTTGGTGGACACGACGGGCTCCGTCTGTCCCATGACCTTCGTGCTCGCGAAGATGGCCATAGACGAGATGGACGACGGCGAGGAGATTTCCATCCGCATAAACGAGGGGGAGGCCCTCGCCAACGTCCCCAGGAGCATCAAGGAGGAGGGCCACAAGATCCTGAAGCTCGTGGACAACGGCGACGGGACCTACGA
>JAISEQ010000236.1 GCA_031264045.1 Deltaproteobacteria bacterium | reverse complement strand
CGGAGCGGAGGACTGGGAGGGTGGGTCTGACTGGGAAGGCCCGCGCGCCGTATATCCCGCCCGGCAGGACGCCGGGGGCAAGCCGGCCCCTCAGGCCGGTGCGCCTGAGGGCGCGTCGGCTCCGGGCGGCGCGGATGAGCCTCCTGAGCTGGCCGGGGCCTTTCCCGTCGGCGAGCCGGATCCGGGCTCCGAAGGGGAAGCCGCGGGGCAGAGCGGCGCCTTTCCCCCCGGCGCCCGCGTTCCCGACATCGGGGGGGGGCCCGGGGAGCGGGGCGGCTCCGCCGCCGGAGCTCGCGGGGCACCCCGGGGAGCTGCGGCTTCCGGCGCGGGTACGGCCGGGAGCGGTGATCCGTGGTCGGTTGCCGCCTCGGCCATCAGCGCCGACGCGCACGAGGAACTTGCCGGCCGCATCGGGGAGTTTCTGTCCCTGTCCTCCAGGATAACCGAGGGTTCCCGGGAGCTCAGTGCCCTGGTCGTCTCCACCTCGGACGAGCTGGGCCTCCTCCTGCGGGAGTACCTGCGGCCGGAGGTCAGCCCTCACGTGCAGGAGGACATCCTGAGCCAGCTGAAGGGGATAAGGGCGGTCCTCGCGGACGAGACTGCCTCCATGGACTCCGAGGCCGACGCCCTTGCCCCGAGGGCGGCGGAGCTGAAAGCCCTGTACGCCGGCGCGCTCCGCTCGGGCGGGCCCCGTCCGGAGGGCTGGCGGAGCGTCCAGACCGAGTTCCTGAGGGCCGAATACTACTACAGGTGGCTCTCCGAGGAGATACCGGCGGCCACGGGCGAGGCCAAGACCCTCCTGGACCGGCTCGACGGATTCATCGTCCGCTACTCCGCGGAGATACCGGCCGCCTGGAAGGCATACTACCTCTCGGAGAGCCGCCTGACGTCTTTAAAGCTCCCGGAGTTCTCCGGAGACAGGGGCTATTTCAACGACTGGTTCAGGCAGATGATGGCCAAGAAGAAGTTTCTGTACCCGCAGACGTCCAAGGACTGGGTGGAGTGCGCCCCCTTCTTCTTCATGATCCTGGGGATCGCTGCGCTGATAGGGGCTCTCCTGTCAGAGTGGGCCAAAAAGCTCGCGGCGATGGACAGGCAGTCGGGCGGCGAGGAGGAAGGGGAGGTCTGGAAGCCGAATTGGCCCATGTCCAAGATTCTGGGCCTTCTGGGCCTGCTGTCCAGGATTCTCGTCGGGAAGTCGAATGAACGCAGGGAGGAGCATAAGGGGGACGGCAACTGGTCCAGATGGCACAAGGCGCTGCTGGAGCTTGTGAACGGACCGATTCTGCTGCTCATCTTCGGGCTCGCCTTCTACTTCGCCTCGAACAACCATCACGGCGGAAACTATCTGCTGTTTTTTCTTCCCGGGGTGCTCAGCCTCATCTGGGGCATCGCCGCCGCCAGCTGGAAGCTGAGACAGGCGGTCAAGCCCGAACTGGACAAGGTCAAGTCTCCCCTGAGACAGTTCTATCTCCCGGGCCTGCTGGGCGGGGTTTTCCTTTTTGCCGACATGCCGACAGGGATGCTGACTCTGCTGTGGTTCACAATCCTGGCCTTTTTCCTCATCAGGCTGGTGAGGATCAGCAGGCTCAAGGATGAGGGGAGCGAAATCTACGGGCGGAAAGGATTCCTCCTCGAAAACTTCGCCTACGAGTCGGCAAAATATTTCGCCATCCTGTCGCTTCTCATTACGGTTGCCGGGTATCCCAGGCTCGCCGTTCTCGCCTTCATGCTCCTTTTCACCTTTGTGAACGTCCTCCTGCTCGGAAACGTGTTCGTGGAGTTCGGGTCGGACGTCTGCAAACGGATCTTCGACGAGAACGATCATCCGGTCAAGTACAGCCTCCTTGACGCCTTTCTCCAGCCCATAACCTGGTCCGCGTCGCTTTTCTGCACAATCCCGTGGCTCATCGCCATACCCGGAATGATGTCGCTTCTGATGAACCTGCTGACCATGGGATACTCGGTGGGCGAGGCGTCCTTCGACCTGACGAAGGTTCTCCTGAGCGTGGCGCTCTTCTTCGTGTTCAAGACTCTGATGAAGCTCGGGAAGACTTCCATCGACAACCTTCCTGAAGAAATCCGGCCGGACAAGGCCAAGAACGCGCTCATACAGACGATCATCACCTACATCATCTGGATCATGTTCGCGGTGGTGGCCATGGGACTCCTGGGCGTCAACTGGACCAGCCTGGCTGTCGCGGCGAGCGGTCTGGGGCTCGGCCTCGGTATAGGCCTCCAGAACATATTCAACAACATGGTGAGCGGCATAATCCTGATCTTCGGGCGTTCGGTAAAGGTCGGGGACTTCGTGGAGGTGGACGGGACGTCCGGGATAGTCAAGAGGGTGGACTTCCGCTGCACCGTGGTCGAGACCCTGGACGATTCCCTCGTCTACGTTCCGAACTCCACCATCGTCTCGGCAAAGCTTGTGAACTGGACCGGAGATGTCCAGTCAACCCTGATGCGCACGCTGGTCATCAGGGTATTCTACGGCACTCCAATTGAAGATGCGCTTCGTCTCATCAAGGAGGTCAGCACCGGTTACCGCCTGCCCGTCGGCGACCTGTGGAAGGGAAAGGTGCCTGACGCCGGGGAGAGTAACGCTCCCCCGCAGGACGCCGGGGAAGGGAAGGCGGCGCCGCAGGACGCCGGGGAAGGGAAGGCGGCGCCGCAGGACGCCGGGGAAGGGAAGGCGGCGCCGCAGGACGCCGGGGAAGGGAAGGCGGCGCCGCAGGAC
>JAISEQ010000128.1 GCA_031264045.1 Deltaproteobacteria bacterium | reverse complement strand
GCGCGGGTCTTTGTCCCGCTCCTTTTCGTGTTCCTCAGCTATCAGGCGGGCTACGTCATGTTTGCGGCCATCTTCTGTGCCGCGAGATTCCTGAGGCTTTCGTTCGGGGGAGACCACGGGGAAAAGCCGCAGGCGCCAGCGGGCGGGGCGGGTGGCTCTCTGGTACCGGGGCCCGTCGTCCGGTTTCTCCGGAACGTCCGGGCTTCCGCCGGTCCCGTGCTGGCTTCGACCGCTCTTGCCTCGGCCGTCTGCCCCCAGGCGGCGGCCCAGGTCGCCCTGAGGACCGTAACCGCCGCGGCGCAGCAGACCGGCTACGGTCTGGGACTGCTGGATCCCGGGCTCTTCGTCGGGTTTCCGCTCATAGCCGAGACCGGATTCGGGGTCCGCGCTCAGGTCAGTCCGGTCGAATGGGCGGTGTTCCTTCTGGGGCTCGCGGTTCTCGCGGCCTGCGCGTTAAGGAGGGGGACGTCCGGTTTCCCTGACAGGGATCTTTCGGGCATGAGGGCGCTCTGCGTTCTTTTCGCCGGATTCATGTTCGCCTATCTCGCGGGGTACAGGCTGATGGGCGACGACTACCGCGTATGGAAGTTCGTGTCGTCCGCCGCGCTGCCCGTCTCGTTCGTTCCCGCGGTCCTCCTCGTCTCGTCGGTCAGGGAGGCGGCGCGGGGAAGGGAGGGCCGCACGTGGGCGGCCTGCGCCTTGGCTGCCGCGGCCCTCGCGGTCCCGCAGCTGGCATACCGGAACCCGTCCGGCCCTCGGACGTCCCTCATGAACGCGAGCTCGCTCACGCCGATAATCGAGACGGTGAGCGCCGCCCTGCATTTCGACAGGGGGCAGGAGCTTCTCATATTCGACTTCTCGTCCATGGAGCACGTCTTCGCGGCGATGATCGTGTCCCAGTATTCCGGCGTCGGCAGGGTGAGGTTCGTATCCGCACCCTATTTCGGCGAGGCTCTGGACGACTATCTGGTTTACGCCGAGAGGGGGGCTCCGGTCTATTCCGACAGGGCCTACCCGGATCTCTACAGGGGGAGCCCCGTCGCTCTTCCGGACGAGTTCACCGTCTTCCGCTACGACCCGTTCATGTTGAGATCCGGTGGGGCCGTCTCGTATTACGGCCTCTACCGCTTCACCTTCATGCCCGGAGTGAGGGGGGTGGGGGTGAGGATTCTTGTCCCGCAGAGGCTCAGGGGGCGCGATCTCGTTGTCAGGATATCGTTTTCGGACGGCATGGACGGGCTCGATCCCGCCTGCGCCCGGCCCGTGGCCAGGGAGGCAGGAACCCCTCCCGGGGATGCCGTCGGAAGGGTGGGGGGCGCGTTCCTGCTGCCCGTCCCCGGCAAAAGCCAGACCGACGGGCACATCGGCCTGATTCTTAATTTCCCCGACTACCCCGTGACCGATCCCACCGACGGCAGGGCCTGGGCATCGCCTGTTCCGAGGAACTGCATGTTCCGTTTCGATTCGGTTGAGCTCCTTCCGCCGGAGGACGGCCCCGGCGGCGCGGAGGGGAGGGGAAGAGCGTCGGCAGTCGAGGATCCCTCCTCGGCCGGTCACGGTTCCGCCGGGGCGCAGTGAGCATGGGCCAGCTCCTCTCGCCGGCGGCCCATGCCGCGGCCTTCACCCTCTTTTTCCTGGCGTTCTCGCTGTCGCTCGACTTCTGGGGGCGGCTCGTCCTGAGGGCCCTGAAGGCCGACGGCGCGGCGGAGCCGGATACCGTGTTCGGCTGCATCGCCGGGGCCGCCTGCGCCGCCGTCCTCTGCCGTTGGCTGTCGTATTTCACGCGCTCCTTCGAGGTGCCCTTTGCCGTGTTCGTAGCCCTCGGCGCCCTGGGTGCGGCATTCGGGATAGCGGAGGATTCGCGGGCGCGCCCGGGAAGCTCCGCTTCGCCGCGCGGCCTTGCCGCCCTGCGTTTCGTTCTGCTGTCCCGCGAGTGGGCACTGGTCTCGTCCCTCACCGCTTTCGCGCTGGCCTTCTGGTTCGCCGGCCTCTGGCCCTCAGGCGGCCTCGAACCCTGGTATACCGACAGCGGCGACTATTATGCCTGGATCTTCGAAGCTGGGTACTGGATGGGCTATAAGGACGTCGATACCTACGGGATACTGAACCAGCACAGGTGGAACTTCGACGCCTTCGGCACTTACATCCTTTTTGCCATGTACTCGTCCGCGAGGGGAGCGCCCGCATACCTGGCCGCGCCGGGTTTCGCCATACTGCTTCTTTCCTGGATCGGGTGCGGCATCTACGTCCTGGTGCGAAGGCTCGCCGGGTTCCCGAGATGGCTGTCCTGGCTCGCGGCCCTGGGGGTGGTCGGAGGCTGGTTCTTCAAGCTCATCCTGTTCAACGGCATTTTCGGCCAGATGACGGCCACCGCGGGCTACCTGCTCCTCATGCGCGCGGCCCTTGCCGGGCCGAGGATGCCGGACGACGGGCGGGCGACGTTCGCGGGGGTCTTTTTCCCGCTTCTTTTCCTGATGCTGAGCTACCAGGCCGGCTTTTTCCTGTTTGCGGCGCTCTTCGCCGCCGCCAGGTTCCTGTTGCTCCGTCTTTCGGCCGATGCCGGCGCTGCCGGGGTCGGGAGCTACGTAACGGGAGGCGTGACGGACGGCAGCCCGTCGGGAATCGTCGCGGGCATCGTCCGGAACGCATGGTCGGCCTGCCGCCCGGTGATTGTCTCCCTGGCGCTCGCCGCGGCCGTATCGCCCCAGACCGCCGCCCAGCTGGCGGGGAGGACCTTCTCGGCCGCCGTCCAGACCGCGGGATACGGGGTCGGTTTCCTGGACCCCATGCTGTTCGCCGGCTTTCCGCTAATCGCGGAGACCGGGTTCGGGGTCTTCGCGGACGTCGGTTCCGCGCGGTGGGCGGCGTTTCTGGCCGCGTTCGGCTTTCTGGCCGCTTATGTCCTGAGGGCCGGAGCCGCAGTCTTTCCGGGGCGGGATCTTTCAGGCATGAAGACGCTCTCGGTCCTGTTCGCGCTTCTCCTCCTCTCGTACCTGGCCGGGTTTGCGGCGATGGGGGATGACTACCGGGTGTGGAAGTTCGTGTCGCTGACGGCGCTTCCCTTGTCTTTCGTTCCGGGCGCCCTGCTCGTCACGGCCGTCCATGCCGCCTCCCGCGGAAAGAGGCGCCTCGGCTGGATCGCCTGCGCCGTCTTCGCGGCAGCCGTCGCGTTCCCCCAGCTCGCCTACCGGAATCCGGCTGGCCAGCGGGCGTCGCTTCGTCACGTGAGGTCCTTACTTCCGATTGCGGAAGCGGTCCGGGCCGCTTTGGAATTCGACAGGGAAAGTGGGCTCGTCGTATTCGACTTCTCGTCTATCGAACGGACTTTCGCCGCCATGGTCGTGTCACAGTATTCCGACGTCGGGCGCGTGAGGTTCGTCAACGCGCCGTATTTCGGCGAGGCGGTCATGGACTACCTGCCCTATGCCGAAAGGGGCGTCCCCGTATATTCGGACATGAACTACCCGGATCTCTACAGGGGCGGCCCGGTCGATATCTCAGGCGATTTCACCGTCTTCCGCTACGACTCGGCCGCCTTCAGGCGGAAAGGCGGCGTGTCGTACCGCGGTATCTGGCCGTTCACCTGGTTTGCCGGGGAGAGAAGGGTCGGGATGAGGATACTGGTGCCGGAGGCTCTTTCGGGACGCGATCTCGCGGTGAGGATTTCTTTCACCGAAGGGATGGACGGCCGCGACGGCTCCTGCCGAGGACCCTTGGCCCGCGAGGCGCACTCCCCCCCTTCGGAGGGCACGGGGCGCGAGGACGGCGTCTTTCTGCTCCGCGTCCCCCGCGACAGGCAGAGGGCCGGACACGTGCGGCTGACCCTGGAGTTCCCCGAGCTTCCGGTCAGGCACCCTCCGGACGGGCTGTGGGGTTCCGGATATTCGTCGCTGTGCAGGTACCGTTTCAGATCGGTGGAGCTGACCGCCGACAAGGAGCCCGCCGGAGAGGATACGAAGGGGGAGGACCGCGCCGAGGTTTTCCCGGAGGGACGCGGTGAAACCGGTGCCGGTCCGCGTTCCGGGAGAAGTGGCAATCCAGAAGGTTAAACGGTATAATCCACGCCTTATCGGTCTGCCCGGTTTCCGGCGGGGTTTCCGAATTTATAGCGTTCCGAAAGGATACGGAGACAGTGTCTTACCCCACTATACTTCAAGAATTCCTGGAGCTTGTTGAGATTCCCGTCCATTCCTTCAAGGAGAGGCTTATCGCCGACGCGCTGAAGGTGAAGCTCAGGAGTCTCGGCATGGACTTCCAGGAAGACGACGCGGGATCCAAGATAGGAGGCGACTGCGGGAACATCGTTGCCCGCTGGAATGGGGATCCCCGGCTCCCCGCCGTCATGTTCTCCGCGCACATGGACCGCGTGGCCAATCCCGGCAGGATCGTGCCGGTCGTCCGTGAGGACGAGGACCGGATCACGAGCGCTGGCGACACCATACTCGCCGCCGACGACGTGTCCGGAATCGTCTCGATCCTGGACGGCATAAGGCGGGTGAAGGCGTCGGGGAAGCCTCACGGGGACGTGGAGTGCGTCTTCTCGGTGGCCGAGGAGGTGGGCCTTCTGGGCGCCCTTCACCTGGACGTGTCGAAAATCAGATCCAGGACGGCGTATGTCCTCGACTGCGGAGGTCCCCTGGGGACCCTGGTGCGCGGCGCTCCCACCCAGTACACGTTCCTGGTGACCGTAACCGGCCTCGCGAGCCACGCCGGCATGGCCCCCGAGAAGGGCCTGAACGCCATAAGCGTCGGGGCACAGGCTCTCGCCTCCCTCCGCGAGGGACGTCTCTCCCCCGTCACCACCTCGAACTTCGGGATCATTTCGGGCGGGAAGGCGACGAACATCGTGTGCGATCGCCTTGAGATAAAGGGCGAGGCCAGAAGTCACGACGAGGGGGAACTGAAGGCCTACCTGGAGGAGGTCGACGCGGTTTTCAGGGAAGTCTGCCGGGCGAGGGGAGCGGGCCTCACGATTGACTGGCACCTGGAGTACCCCTCTTTCAGCGTCTCGGAGGACGATCCGGCGGTGGTCCTCGCCTCCCGCGCCATGAGGACCCTGGGCCTGGACCCGAAAACGGAGATCTCGGGGGGGGGCCAGGACGGTAACCACTTCAACGCCAAGGGAATAACCGCCGTCGGGGTTGCCACCGGTTACGACGGGGTCCATACGGAAAGGGAGGAGCAGTCCATTTCCGGGCTTGTCGGGTGCGGTGAGCTGGTGGCCGCAATCATAACCGAGTCCGCCTCGGGGATCTGATCCGCCGGACGGCCCCGCCAGGATCGGGGCGGTGCCGATCCGCCCCGTTCCGGGGCGGTTTAGGGTCTCCCGGAAACGGCGGGCTCGGCTCTGTCCGGACCGATCCCGGACGGCGGGCGGGCCCGGACCGGACGGCGGGGCGGCAGCCCTGTCCGCCGCAGGATGTCCCGCGCTCGGAACACGTCCGTTCGCGTCCTAAAGGGACCGTTCCTATCGGTTTCCGACCGGGCAGGCGCGCCCGCGCCGGACTTGCCTTTTCCGTGCGCGGAGGGGCGCGGCACGGAACGGGCTAACTTGATTTTGATGGCGGAAAACCTTATATTGGTTCAGTCGTACGAGACGTGCGGACGGGGTTCCCCGTCCCGGGACCCCTCCGGGGGCCGCCGGAGGGAGGGGCACGGCCTTCCGCCTCGAAGGGAGCAGGATGACCGAGCTGAGCCTTGTGGTGCCAGTATACAACGAGGAGAAGGCTATCCCGGCTTACCTCGAGACTGTCCGGGAGGTCCTGAAGGGCGTCACCGACGACTACGAGATCATCTTCGCCATGGACCCGTCCACGGACCGTACCGAGGAGATAGTCGTGGCGGAGAACGCCGCGGATCCGCGCGTGAAGCTTCTGAGCTTCTCCAGGCGCTTCGGCCAGCCGGCGGCCATATGGGGAGGGCTCAGGTACTCTTCGGGCCGCGCCGTCGTTGTGATGGACGTCGACATGCAGGATCCGCCGGACGTCATCCCCGAGATGGTTAGGATCTGGCGGGAGGGCGAGTACAAGGTCGTGATTCCCCAGCGCAGGAGCCGTTCCGGCGACAACCCGATAAAGAGGGTGGTCGCCTACTGCGCGTACTGGTTCATCAACAAGACCGCGACCGTTGAGATTCCCCGCAACGCGGGCGATTTCAGGCTTCTGGACCGCCTGGTCGTGGACGAGCTCCTGAAGCTCAACGAGACCAACGCTTTCCTGAAGGGCCTGACCGCCATAGTCGGGTACAGGTACAAGCTGCTCCCCTTCGACCGCAGGCCCAGATCGGCCGGGGACGGCAAGTACTTCGTGACCGGGAACATCTTCATTGGCTTCAACGGGGTAATAGCCTTCTCCGGGGCTCTCCTCCGCCTCATGACCGTCGCAGGCTTCGTCATGGCGGGGCTGGCCCTTCTGGCCTCGATCGGCCTGATCGCGGGCAAGATCTCGGGCTGGTACCAGTTCGAGACGGGTCTGGCCACCCTGGGCGTCCTTCTCACCTTCCTCACCGGGTGCCAGTTCGTCGGCATGGGCATCCTTGGAGCCTATATAGGGAGAATCTACGAGGAGACCAAGCGCAGGCCCATCTTCATCGTCGAGAAGGCCGTCGGCTTCAGGTGCCTGCCCTTCCCCGAGGAAGCCGGCCCGTTACCCGCCGCCCGCAGCTCCGGAGCCCTCGAGGACGGGGCGGCGGGATCCTAGACCTTCCCGCGTCCCTCCCCGGGCGCCGCTCCCCGCCCCCCCAGGCGCGTTCCCCGATCCCCCGTTCGACCCCCGACCCCAACCCCCCCGGCCATGCCCTGCGGCCTGCCGTTTCCCACCCCCGCGGCCCCGGCCGGCGAAGGACCGAACCCATGATAATCACCCGGTCACCGTTAAGGATAAGCCTGGGCGGCGGAGGCACCGACCTGCCCTCCTACTACCGCGAGCACGGGGGCGGGTTCCTCATTGCGGCGGCCATCGACAAGTACGTCTACGTTACCGTGCTGCGGCCCTTCAGGGAAGGCATATACCTCAAGTATTCCGAGCTTGAGGAGGTGAAGAGCGTCAATGATGTCCAGCACAGGATCATACGCGAGGCGCTGATTCTCCAGAACCTCAAGACCCCGCAGATCGAGATAACGGCCCTGGCCGACATTCCCTCCGGCACCGGTCTCGGCTCCTCGGGGTCCTTCACCACGGCGCTCCTGAAGGCCCTCCACGCCCACCGCCGCCAGCTCATACTCCCCCAGGATCTGGCCGAGCTGGCCTGCCACATCGAAATCGAGCGCCTCGGCGAGCCCATCGGCAAGCAGGACCAGTACATAGCGGCCTACGGCGGCATCACCTGCTTCGATTTCAACGCCGACGACTCGGTGGTCGCGAAGCCGCTCGCCATCCCCATAGAGTCGCTCTTCGAGCTTGAGGAGCGGCTCTGCCTGTTCTTCACCGGCTTCACCAGGAGCGCCGGGGCTCTCCTGAAGGACCAGAAGGAGCGCTCGGTGGGCGGGGACGCCGAGATGATAGCGAATCTCCATTACGTGAAGGACCTCGGGACGCGCAGCCGGATGGCCCTGGAGAAGGGGGACGTCTTCGAATTCGGGAAGCTCATGCACGAGCACTGGGAGAACAAGAAGAAGCGGACCGGCGGCATGTCGAACTCCAAGATAGACGTCGCCTACTCGAAGGGCATGGCCAACGGGGCGGTGGGCGGCAAGCTCGTCGGAGCCGGCGGCGGAGGTTTTCTGATGTTCCTGGCCGAGGACCGTACCAGGCTCAGGAAGGCGATGGCCGAGGAGGGCCTGGAGGAGCTCCGCTTCAGGTTCGACTTCGACGGTTCCAAAGTGGTGTTCAGCTAGCAATGCTTCCGGTGGTCATACTGGCGGGAGGGCTTGCCACCCGTCTGGGGGAGATAGCCAGGGACACCCCGAAGTCCCTGGTCCAGGTGGCCGGGAAGCCCTTCATCTTCCAGCAGCTCGAGCTTCTGAAGCGCAGCGGGGTCGAGAAGGTCGTCATATGCGCCGGGCACCTGGGCCAGAAGATCCAGAAGGCCGTGGGGGACGGAAGCGGGGTCGGACTGGAGATCAGCTTCTCCTTCGACGGCCCCAGGCCCCTGGGCACCGGCGGCGCCATCCGCAAGGCGCTCCCCCTGCTTCCGGATCTGTTCATCATTCTCTACGGGGACAGCTACCTCGAGGTCGACTACCGCGAGGTGGCCAAGGCCTTTCTGTACTCCGGGAAGCTGGCGCTCATGGCGGTCTACAGGAACACCGGGCGCTGGGACCGCTCGAACGTGGTATACGACAAGGGCATCGTGCGGCTCTACGACAAGAACGCCCAGGGCGTCGAGATGCACTACATCGACTACGGGATCACCTGCATGACCAAGGAGGTCCTGAGCGCCTGGCAGGACGACAGCTTCGATCTGGCCGAGGTTCTGACCAAGCTCTCCATCGGACGCGAGCTCGCGGGCTACGAGGTCGCGGAGAGGTTCTTCGAGATAGGCTCTCCGGCCGGCATAGCCGACCTGGAACGCCACCTGGCCGAGCGGACCTGAGCGTGCGCAGGTGAGGTTCCCAACCCCTTCATTCGCCTTCCGCGCGGTCTTCCGTCCCTCCGAGGACCGCTCCATCGAGGCCCAGGCCGTGAGGCAGGTCCTGGCCGGCCTGGTGGCCACCCTGGCCGATCTTTCCGTCTTCCGGGGGTGCCTGGCCCTGGGACTCCACCCGATGGTCTGCGCCGTGGCTTCCTTCGTCGTGGGCACCACGGTGAACTTCTACCTCACCAGGCACTACACCATAGGGGAGCCGGAGAAGCAGAACCGGAGCGTCGGCCTGCAGTACGTAGCCTACATGGGAACGGGCATAGTCTCCCTTGCCATCGTGCAGGCCATGCTCGGCGGTTTCCATCTGGTCATGGGCTTCGACCCTTTCCACGTGAAAATCGCGTCGGTGCCGGTGGTTTTCGTCTGGACCGTCCTTTCCAGCCGCTTCCTGGTTTTCACCAAGCGGAAGCCCGCCCCCGCCCCGCCCGAAGCCTGCGGGGGGGAGGATACGTCCGAGGAGCGCGAACATGCCCGAGACCACTGAGGCCCCGTCCGTCCCGGCCGGCGTAGCCGAAACCGAGCGGCCCGAAGCCGTCGGCTTGGCCGGCGACGGGATATGGCCCAAGAAGCTGCCGGTCCTCACTCCCGAACAGGAGGCCATCAGGGACGACTTCATGCGGGAGCACCTGGAGGCGATGGAGCAGAAGTGGTACGGCTTCGTGACCGGCTTCGACAACCGTTACCCGCTCAGGAGCTTCTTTCCCGGGTGCAGGACCCTGGAGATAGGCGCCGGTCTGGGCGAGCACCTGAACTGGGAGAAGCGCTCCGAACAGGAGTATCATCTCCTCGACCTCCGCCAGGAGCTCTGCGACCGCATAAACCAGAGGTTCCCCGGGGCCCACGCCTTCGTGGGCGATTGCCAGGAGCGGCTTCCCTTCGACGACGGCTACTTCGACAGGATAATAGCCATACACGTCCTCGAGCATCTGCCGGATCTTCCGAGGGCGCTGAAGGAGTTCCGGAGACTTCTGAAGCCCGGCGGCAGGCTCTCGGCCGTAATCCCGTGCGAGGGGGCCTGGGCCCACAGGCTCGCCAGGAGCGTCTCGGAAAAGCCCCGCTTCGAGAAGAAGTACAACGAGCCCTACGAATGGCTCATCCGGTCCGAGCACCTCTCGCGGCCGAAGGAGATCATGGACCAGCTGAAGCTCCATTTCAGGCTCGCGAACACCCGCTACTATCCGATGCTCATACCCGTAATAAACCTGAATCTCACCATAGGCCTGACGCTGGTCAGGCAGGGAGCGGACAATGGCGTTCAGTGACGATTTCCTGGCCGAGGCGGCCAAGGTGCTCTCGGGCATATCCGCGGCGGACCTGGAAAAGGCCGCCGCGCTTCTCGCCGGGGTGCGCGAGGACGGCGGAAGGCTGTTCATACTGGGAGTGGGCGGCTCGGCCGGTTCAGCCTCCCACGCGGTGAACGACTTCAGGAAGCTGTGCGGCATGGAGGCATACTGCCCGACCGACAACGTCTCCGAGCTCACGGCCCGCACCAACGACGAGGGCTGGGAGACCGTATTCGCGGAATGGCTCAAAGGTTCCAGGCTCCGCCCCGAGGACGGGGTGCTGGTGTTCTCCGTGGGCGGGGGCGATCTTGAGAGGAACATCTCCGCCAACCTGGTGCGCGCCGTTCTGCTTGCCAAGGAGCGGGGAGCCAGGATCCTGGGCGTGGTGGGCCGCGACGGGGGCTATACCGCCAAGGTCGCGGACGTCTGCGTCATAATCCCGACGGTGAATCCCGCCCACGTGACCCCGCATACCGAGGCCTTCCATGGCGTGGTATGGCACCTGCTCGTGACGCACCCGGCGCTCAAGGTCAATCCCACCAAGTGGTAGCCGGGGCGGACAGGGCGATCGGGCGCCCCCGCCCGGGGCACTGACCCGTCCGGGACTTTCCGGGCGCGGGGTCTTTTCCGGAAGCAGAGTCCATCTCAGGACCGGGAGTTGCATGCAGACTTTGAAAGACGCCGGGAGTCTCAGGCGGGCAGTCTTCCTCGACCGCGACGGTGTCCTGAACCGCGCCGAGGTCAGGGCCGGAAGGCCTTACCCCCCCGCCGATGCCGGAGCCATGGACTTTTTCCCTGAAGCGGCGGGTCTTCTTGCGGAGCTGAAGGCAGGTGGCTTCGTGCTCCTGTGCGTGACCAACCAGCCGGACGTGGCCCGCGGGACCAGGACGCCAGAAAACGTCCGGGCCATGAACGCCCGGGCGCTCTCCGAACTCCCCTTGGACGGGCTCTACGCCTGCCTGCACGACGGACCCGACGGCTGCGGCTGCCGCAAGCCCAAGCCCGGCATGCTGCTGCGAGGAGCGGCCGAGCACGGACTCGATCTGGCCGGGAGCTTCATGGTGGGGGACCGGGCCGGGGACGTGGGGGCAGGCAGGGCGGCCGGATGCGTCACGGTTTTTATCGATCGGGGCTACTCCGAGACCCGCCCGGAACCTCCTGCGGACTACACCGTGGCCTCGCTTGCGGAGGCCGTCGCCAGCATCATCAGCCACGAAAGGAAACTTGGGACAATGAAATCCGCATCGGACCTGAAGGTCAAGCTCTTCGCGGACGGCGCAGACAAGGCCGGCATGCTGGAGATGAACGCGAACCCCCTCATAAGGGGCTTCACCACCAACCCCACGCTCATGAGGAAGGCCGGCGTCACGGACTACGAGGCCTTCGCGAGGGACATGCTGAAGCAGATCCCCGACAAGCCCATCTCCTTCGAGGTCTTCTCGGACGAGTTCGGCGAGATGGAGCGCCAGGCGAAGCTTATCGGTTCCTGGGGTCCGAACGTCTACGTGAAGATCCCGGTCACCAACAGCCGGGGAGAGTCGTCGGCCGATCTGGTGGGTGCGCTCGCCGCGGCCGGCGTCAAGCAGAACGTGACCGCCATGATGACGCTAGCCCAGGTGCGCGACATCTCGCAGAAGCTCGCGGGAGGACCTCCCGCCTGCGTCTCGGTGTTCGCGGGGAGGGTGGCCGACACGGGCCGCGACCCGTCTCCCCTGATGGCCGCCGCCGTGGAGATGCTGGTCCCCACCCCCAACATCGAGCTCATCTGGGCGAGCCCGCGCGAGCTCCTGAACGTTTTCCAGGCCGATGACGTGGGCTGCCACATCATCACCGCCACGAACGACATCCTGAAGAAGCTCGGCCTGGTCGGGAAGGATCTCGACGAATACTCCCTCGACACGGTGAAGATGTTCAAGGGGGATGCCGAGAGCGCCGGGTACAGGCTGTAGCCGACGGGACCCAGGCCGAGCGAGTCGGCCCCGTCCGCTTTCCTCAGTCTTCCAAGAGTTAAGTTCCAAACCAGAACCCTGTTCTCCGGAAAAGCGAGGGCCCGGGACGGCCATGCTGTCCCGGGCCGCTTGCGTTTCACGGGCCGGGGTCTCCGTTTCAGGGATTTACGGTTCAGTTTTCAGGGGGCCGAACCCGGCCTGAGCTTAAGTTATTGGCGTTACCGCGTGTTTTCGGATGCCCCGTCGGCATTTCGGCTGAAGGCCGTTCGATTTCCGAGTGCGCCCCGAGTCGTTACGGAAGGCATTACTGACAATGGGGCGCTTTGACCGCAAGATGAAAGGTGATGTCGGACATGCGGTTTACAGGTGAAGACGGCGCAGATGACGGCTTAACCGTTTTCCGGAGTTTTTCTGGATAAGAGTATTTCGGCATCAATTGCATCAGGTTGCAGGTTGCGGTTTATTCTGCCAGAGCAGGAATAATTCCGCAAATGGTCCAGAAGGATAACTTTTCGCATCAGGCCGTGTTCAGTAAATAGTTTTTAGATATTTTCAGTCGGCAATGATTGACTCCGAAGTTAAGACTGACAACCCCGGCTGTTAACAGTTAAACGTCTCGATATGAACATGCAAAAGGCATTTGTTCCGGGGGACCGGATTTAAGCCAGAGGCGTTTTTCTCGGTACTGTCAGGCCGCACCCTTAAGTTTCCTTCGGGCTTGCCATTCAGGAACGCCGTAATCATGGCCGGGAAGAAGACGCTCGCGGGTGAAGTCTCAAGACGGAGAGGTTCCGGTCGCGTGCCGCACGGCTCCGCTTCCGCCACGAATCTCGGAAGGTCCGGCAGACGTCTTGTGAAAGTGTCTGACCGAAAGGGAAACGGCTTCTTCTTCCGGCGGATACGGGCAGCGGGTTCAGGCGCATATGGATTTCAGGAAGAAGACGACAGTATTTCAAGACGGAGCAGAATCGCGTGGGGAGACGGGGGAGACGGGGGAGAGACTGTGGAGGAGATGCGGGAAAGGGGCAAGGGCCGGAACTGTTGCCGGGGAGCATCCATCGGCAGAAGAGTGCGGGTCGGTGAGCATGAGTGTGAACCGACTGAGGCCGAAGCCGCCGGATCCCAAACGGAACGATGTGAAGGTGTCGGGAAATTCTGCGGCTGGCTGATGGAACCGAAGCGGGATCTTTGGGCTGGTTCTATCCCATTCATTGGGGAACGGGGGAGATGGCGGTCGGGCGCGCTGACTTTTACTGCTGTCCGGCGGACAGTTTCAGGCGCAGGTCACTTTCGAAGCAAAACCGCCGGGTTCGCGGGAACCCGGCGGTCTTGACGAGACGTGAGGCCGAAGCCTCGGTAAGGATTAGGACCACTCGTTGACGGACAGCTGCGCGGAATCCGTGGTTATGACCGTGGAGGCGGCGGAGCTGTCGTAGAGGTAGACGGTGGAGCCGTCGGCCTTGTGGCGGACCCTGAAGGAGAAGCCCAGGGTGCCGGAGACGCCGTTGCCGACGGACAGGCTGCCGTAGTAGACGTTCGCGTCGCGGACGAGGCCGCCCGCGCCGGCCAGTACGGACCAGCTGGAGGTGTAGCCGCCGTTCTGGGCGAAATTGGCCTCCTGGGAAGTCGCGACGGCGTGGTAGGCGGACTGGGCCGCGTTGTCCTGGGCGCCCTTGCGGTACTTGGCGTACTGGGGGATTGCGATGGCTGCGAGGATGCCGATGATGGCGACGACGATCAAAAGCTCGATGAGGGTGAAGCCTTCGTGCTTCTCATTCAACTTCGTGAACATGCGAGTGCTCCTTGGAGAAGGCCTGTCGGCCGGGTTGGTGCCGGGCCGACGGCCCGGAAAGATATGGGGACGAACCTAAAGGTCGTTCAGCCGAGATAATGGGAAAGCAAATGCTGTGCCAAGAATATGCTGAAGCAGGTTTGAATATGAGATTATATTTATATCGATATGCAGAAATTGATGAGATCGATGAAGGCACGGGTAGGTCAGTTGCGTCAGGTGATTTTCACGGAGGTGAAAGGCCCCCGAAAGTGTACATCGAATTCGTCAAGGCAATCTCAAGGATGTATTCCGGCAGGCGAGGCCGGGTTAACGCATAATCGTTATCTGAACGATGTTGTGACTGTCGGCTGGATTGGACGGAAAAGTTCAGGTTACCGTTCGGATACGGTTAAGACGTTTATCATGAAAATGCATTTTAGTGCGCCATGGCCGACGCTACGTAACATGCGGCAATACGCCGGTCTCATGGGCCGGGGTGTCGGAAACATACATGAACGTACAGTGAGGGTGCGGAGCATCGGGCAGAAGGGGCAGAAGCCGCCTGACGGGCGCGGCCCAGGATCGCTTGCCGAAACGCCGGTCAAGGCTGGAGAGGGGGGGTGATCCCCATAGGGATTACGAGGCTCCGAACGGACAAGGTGCCGGTAACTGTGACCGGTTCGGTGTCGGGTCGGCATCCAGGGGTTTAAGAAATGCGGGCGCGAACTGCGCAGCGCGGTCCTGTCCCGTGAGGGGGGGGTCGGGGGCCTGCGTCAGGCGAGAAACATGCCCGTGAGCCAGAGGGCGTAACCGAGAACAAAGCATGCCAGCGGAATCCGCGCGCGCGAGAACTTTCCTTTGAAGCCCGGAGCCGCTCCGGACTTGAATATCCTGAAGAGCGAGAAGACGGCTCCCAGCGTCCACATGAGGAAGCCTCCGACGGCCGCGAGATACCAGCCCTCGTTCGTCGCGGGGGCACCGTTATATATTGAGGTGAAGCGGGCCGTCTCCCTTTCGAGCTCGGAGGGATCGGCCCCGTTGCCCAGCTTCGTCCTGGCCAGGTAAGCCGCTATCCTGGAGTTGGCTAGCGTCAGGAGATCCCGGCGGGGGGTATAGAAGGATCTGGC
>JAISEQ010000491.1 GCA_031264045.1 Deltaproteobacteria bacterium | reverse complement strand
ACCACCGCCAGAACCACACCGAGGAGACCGGCACCTACTTCTTCTACGCCGCCGCCGCCGGGCAGGCCCTTTTCGCGGCGGTCCAGGCGGCCGGGACGGCGGACGATCTGGATCTCATCAAGAAGCACCTGACCGAGGACACGGTGGACACCGTTCTCGGGCCGGTGCGCTTCGACGCGAAAGGCGATCTCATAGGCGCTGGCTTCAAGCTCTACGAGGTGAGGAACGGAAAGTTCACGGAGGTCACGCTGTAGGCCCCCGATGGAACTGTTCCTGAACCTCTGCGTGAGCGGCCTCACCAAGGGCAGCATCTACGCGCTGATCGCCCTGGGCTACACGATGGTGTACGGCATAATCGCCCTCATCAACTTCGCCCACGGCGAGATCTACATGATAGGCGCCTTCACGGCGCTCATCTTCAGCATGGTCCTGGGAGCCTTCGGCCTTTCCGGCTGGGGGCTCCTCTTCGCCTCCGGGACCCTGGCCGTGGTCTACTGCGCCATGTACGGCTGGACCCTGGAGAAGGTGGCCTACAAGCCGCTCCGGGGCCAGTCGAGGCTGGCGCCCCTCATCAGCGCCATCGGCATGTCCATCTTCCTCCAGAACTACGTGCAGCTGGTGCAGACCCCCAACGTCCTGTCCTTCCCCGATCTCATCCCCGACATCGCGATCCTCGCGGGCATGAGGGGCGTGGCCTCGAAGACCCAGTTCGCCATCCTCGCCGCGACGGCGGTGAGCATGGTTGCGCTCACCCTCTTCATCAAGAAGACCCGGATAGGCATGGCCATGCGGGCGGTCTCCCAGGACCCCACCATGGCGCGTCTCTCCGGCGTGAACATTGACAAGGTGATATCCACCACCTTCATCATTGGCTCCATGCTGGCCGCCGTGGGAGGCCTCCTCGTGGGCAACTACGGCCGCCAGATGGACTTCTTCATAGGCTTCCTCGCTGGCATGAAGGCCTTCACGGCCGCCGTGCTGGGGGGCATAGGCTCCATACCCGGGGCCGTCGTGGGCGCCCTTGTCCTGGGCTTCGCCGAGAGCTTCGCGGCCGGCTACGTCTCCAGCGACTACGAGGACGTCGTGGCCTTCGTCCTGCTCATAGCCATCCTGACCCTCCGCCCGGACGGCATCATGGGCAGCGCCACCACGCAGAAAGTCTGACCTCCACGCCATGACCACCGTCCAGACCGAAACGGCCCCGCCCCCCGCTTCCGGATCCGGAGGCCCCTCTTCCGGAGGCCCCGGCGGCGGCGTTCCGGAATCTCCCGGACCGGACCCCGCCGGAGCTCCCGAAGGGCGCGGGGGGGCGGCCGGGCACCTGGCCCGCGCGCTGGCCGAATTCCGGGCTGCGCTCCTGTCCGCCGCGTGGTTCTCCGTGCTGGCCCTGCCTCTCGTGTGCTTCCGGGTGAACGCCGTCAGCGGGGGCATCGACTACCTGTGGGCCAGGCTCCCCAGGCTGGCCGCCCTGGCCTTCTGCGCCACCCTGGCCTGGCGGTTCCTCCTGAGGAGGCTGGGCTTCTCGAGGGTGAGGTCCGCTGTGGCCGAGACCGCCGGCCCCCCCCCCGAAGGGGCCAGGGGGCCGGGGGGATCGTGGCTCACCCTGCTCGACCGGGCGCCCGCCAAGCGGCTCCTCCTCGCCGGCGCGGCGCTCCTGCTCCTCTCCGTCCCCTTCTGGACCACCCCCTACGTGGTGACCATACTCATAACCGCGCTCATCTACATAACGCTCGGGCTGGGGCTGAACATCGTGGTCGGCGTGGCGGGCCTGCTGAACCTGGGATACGCGGCCTTCTTCGCCGTCGGGGCCTACACCTTCGCGCTCCTGAACCAGAATTTCGGGATGGGCTTCTGGATCTGCCTGCCCCTGGGCGCGCTGTCCGCGACCCTCCTGGGGCTCCTCCTGGGCCTCCCGATACTCCGGCTCTCCGGCGACTACCTGGCCATAGTCACCCTCGGCTTCGCGGAGATCATCCGCCTCGTGCTGGTGAACGTCGGCTTCACCAACGGCCCCAGGGGCATCCGGAACATCCAGCCCCCGACCCTGTTCGGGGCGGACCTGAACGGGGCCGTGAAGCCCCTGCTGGTAGGCCACGGCCTCGTCCACAAGGACATGGACCTGAACAAGGTCCTCGTCTACTTCATCATCCTGGCCATAGTCGCGCTCACGGTAGTCTGCGTCTACCGCCTGGAGAACTCCCGTCTGGGCCGGGCCTGGCTGGCCCTCCGGGAGGACGAGGTGGCCTGCCAGGCCATGGGCATAAACCGCGTCCGCACGAAGCTCGCGGCCTTCGCGCTCGGGAGCACCTGGGCCGGGCTGGCCGGGGTGGTCTTCGCCGCGCAGATATCGTTCATAAACCCCCAGAGCTTCACCTTCATGCTCTCGGTCATGGTGCTCTCCATAGTGGTCCTGGGCGGCATGGGCAGCATCCCCGGCGTCATGATAGGAGCGGCCGTCCTGATACTCCTCCCCGAGTACCTGAGGGAGTACTCGGACTACAGGATGCTCATCTTCGGGCTCATCATGGTCCTCATGATGGTCTTCCGGCCCCAGGGCATCATCCCCAGCACGCGCAGGGTGTACATCTACCGCCCCGAGGAGCACGGGGACGGGGGGGCGCGCCCGTCCACCCGGAATCCGGACGCCCTGGACGCCGGGCCTGGGGGCGCGGGCCAGGACGGCCAGGCCCCCGCCGGGGTTCCCGGCACCGCCGGCGGACCGCCCTCCCCCCGGGGCGCCCGGTGACCGGGGCCGTGAAGCGCGGCGCGGTGCTCTCGACCTCCGGGATCACCATGATCTTCGGGGGCCTGACCGCCCTCTCGGACGTGGACTTCGAGGTGGGGCGGGGCTCCATCACCGCGCTCATTGGACCCAACGGCGCGGGCAAGACCACCTTCTTCAACTGCCTCACCGGCATCTACCGCCCCAGCCGGGGGACCATGACCTTCAGCCCGGAGGAGGGCCGCGAGATCCAGCTCAGGAAGCTCGCGCCGGACCGCATAACGTATCTGGGCATCGCCCGCACCTTCCAGAACATAAGGCTGTTCAACAACCTGACGGTCCTGGAGAACGTGCTCATCGCCTGCCACTCCCGCATGAGGGCCGGCATCCTGGGGGCGCTCCTGCGCGACGGGAAGACGGTGGCCGAGGAGAAGGCCATGGCGGAGTTCAGCTACCGCCTCCTCGACCGCTACGGGCTGGCCGCCTCCGCGAACCACCTGGCCAAGAACCTCCCCTACGGGGCGCAGAGGCGCCTCGAGATAGTGCGGGCCCTGGCCACCCGGCCCCGGCTCCTCCTCCTGGACGAGCCGGCGGCGGGCCTGAACATAGCGGAGACGCGGGAGCTGGACGAGCTCATCCGCTACATACGCGACGAGGAGGATCTCTCCGTCCTCCTCATCGAGCACGACATGTCCCTCGTCATGAGCGTCTCGGACAGGGTCTTCGTCCTGGACTACGGGGTGCTCATCGCCTCCGGGCCGCCGGACGAGATCCGCCGCGACCCCAAGGTCGTCAAGGCCTACCTGGGCGAGGACTAGGCCGGAGGCCGGGCGGACCGGAAGCGGTCCGGGCCGCGGCGCGGACGGCGCGAGACTCCGGCCGGACCCGGCCGGACAAGAGGCGGAAACGGGCCCGGGACGGGCCCCGGCGGATACGGAGCGGGAGGGGGGAGGGGACGACGTGCCAGACGAGGACATCCGGGCCGAGGGCGCCGGGGCCGGCGCGGCGGGCGGGGACGCCCCCGCCGGCGACAGGGTGCTGGAGCTATCCGGCGTGCGCACCTTCTACGGGAACATAGAGGCCCTGAAGGGCGTGTCGTTCCACATAGACCGCCAGGAGATCATAGCCATCCTGGGAGCCAACGGCGCGGGCAAGACGACGTGCCTGAACTCCATAGTGGGGCTGACCCCGCCCAGATCGGGCAGGGTCGTCTACGAGGGCTCGGACATCCGCGGCCGCTCCACGGACTCGCTCGTGAAGGCGGGGCTGGTCATGGTCCCGGAGGGGAGACGCATCTTCCCCGCGCTGACCGTGATGGAGAACCTCCGGATGGGGGCGTATCTCAGGCGCGACCGACAGGGCATCAGGGACGATCTGGACTACATACTCTCGATCTTCCCGATACTCGCGGCACGGGCCGGCCAGGACGGCGGGACGCTCTCCGGCGGCGAGCAGCAGATGCTGGCCATCAGCCGGGGCCTCATGGGACGCCCCAGGATGCTGCTCCTGGACGAGCCGTCCCTGGGGCTGGCGCCCATTGTCATAAGAAGCATCTTCGACACCATACGGAAGATCAACCTGGAGCAGAAGACCACCATCCTCCTGGTCGAGCAGAACGCCAACCTGGCCCTCCAGGTGGCCCACCGGGCCTACATCATGACGACGGGGATCATAACCCTCTCGGGCACCGCACGGGAGCTCATGAGCGACGAGTCCGTGAAGAAGGCGTACCTGGGGGGCTAGACGGGGGACGTGCCGCCCCTGCAGTCCCGGAGGCGGCCCGCCGTGCCTTTTTCCGTCAGGAAGGGCGGTGCCGCCGAGCCCGGCAGGCCGGAGCTTCCCCCGACCCTCTCCCCGGACGCCGGCCGGATCCCGGCCGGATTTCGGCGCATCGGCCGATTCACCGTCACCCCGTTCCCGTCCTCCCACGGGTCCCCTCCCGCAGTCCGCAAAGGCCCTCTCCCGCCCCTCGTCCGATCTCCCCCGCTCCCTCCCGCTTACCTCGTCCGCCCTCTCCCGCTCCCTCCCGCTCCACGTTCCCTCCCTCCCCCGCTCCCTTCCGCGGCCGCCCTCCCCCCGCTCCTTCCCGGTGCTCCGCTGCCGTCCTCTCCCGCTCCCTGCCGCTCCCAGCGGCCGCCCTCCCCCGCTCCTTCCCGGTGCTCCGCGGCCGCCATCACCCCATCCCACCCGGCACTCCGCAGCCCCCTCTCCCGGATCCCCCTCAGAAATCCGCACGTTGACTGACTAATGTGGTAGAATGTCCCGAATTACCGGTTCCGCACGTTCACCCCTCCGCCCCTGCGGCCCCGGGCCGCGCTCCGGACGCCCATAAGTCCGGCGCCCCGGCAGGGCCTGCCCGGACGCGATGCCGACCGGCACGGGCAGCTCCCGCCTGCCCGCCCGCCGCCGGACCGGGACGCCCAGGACACGAGGGTCCGGAGTCCGCCCGTCCCGGACCTCCGGCCCTCCGGGGCCGGCTTACGGCCTTCCGGAAGGGGTCCGCCGGCCTTTCCGGAACCCGGCAGTTCTCTCGCGGCGTACCCTGACCTTTCCGGAACCCGCCCGCCGCCTTCCCGTCCCGGGCCGACGCGCCCTTTCCGCGGCCCCCGCGCGCCACACGGAGCCTTTCCCATGCGCCTTTTCGCGTCCGCGCTCGTCTCCGCCATCCTCGCCTTCCCGGCGGCGTACCCGGGAGAGCTGCGGGCCGAGCCCTCGCTCTCAGTCAAGGCGTCGCTCGCGGAGGGGGACCCGGGGGCCGCGACCCTTACCGGATGGGCAGCCGAGCTCGCGGGGGAGACAGGCTGGACCGCCGGGGTGGAGCTCCTGGGACCCGGCGCTCTGGCCGGGGCCAGGACGGCGATGGCGGATCCGGACGGGCTCACGATAGGCTTCCTCACCCTGGACGAGGCCGTGACCCGTCCCCTCCAGGATCTTGCGCCGTACCGGGCGGAAGAGTTCCAGCCGGCGGTCCTTTTCCCCGGAGGGGCCCCGGTGCTCGTGGGCCGTCCCGACTCCCCGGCTCCCGATCTCGCCCGGCTCGTGCAGGCACCGGACAGGACCGTGAAGCTGCTGGCCCCGAATCTCATGCCCGTGCCGGGGCCGACCCTCATGGCGGCGGAGACGCTTACGGCCCTGGGGGCCGAGCTGGACATCCGGGAGCTGCACGAAAGCGCCAGGAGGCACCCGGACCTCCCTGAAGGGCTGGGCGCCCGGGATGCCCTGTGGGTCTCGGCGTACCTTGCCCTGACGCCGGGAGAGCTTCTGGCCCTTCCCTGGGAGGGGCTCCAGGCCGTCCGGAAGCACGGGCTCTCCCCCGCCACGGTCCTGGTGCTGGCCGCGCCGCCGTCCGCCGGTTCCGCCCGGATGCCCTTCCCGGAGGGGCCCGGCCCCGGCGATCTCGGCATCGCGCCCGGCGTCCGCGAGCTCTTCGGGTTCTACTACCCCGCCGAAACCGGCGACAAGGCCAAGGGGGGCGCTCCGGGGATGCTCGCCGCCATGGCGGCCCGGGCGCTCGCCGCCCCCCAGGACTTCCCCTTCGTGACGGGACCCGCCCTTGCCGGCGACGGGGCTCGCGAGGCCTTCGAGGCGGAGACCGCCGCCCGCCGGTCCGTCCTGGAGTCGCTGTCGCTGGCCGGCGAGCCGCCGGCGCCCGGAAAGGCTCCGCCGCCAGGAAAGTCCCCGCCGCCCGCAGACCCCCTCCGGCAGACCGGGGAGGCGCGCCAGTGACCCCCTCCCCGCCCGCGCCCGCGGCCTCCTCCCCGTCCCCGCCGGCGCCGGCCCCCCCCGCCCGCGCCGGGGACGGCCCCGACGCATCCGGGCGCCTGCGCCGGGCGGGACCCCACACCGCCGCCCCCCCGCC
>JAISEQ010000082.1 GCA_031264045.1 Deltaproteobacteria bacterium | reverse complement strand
CCATCCAGCTCATGACGGCCGCCCAGATGGCCGACACGACCCTTGAGAAGATCCAGGACCTCAACCCGCACCTGAGGAAGCTCACCACCCCCCCCAACCTTCCGGAGTTCGTGCTGCGCATTCCGCCGGGCACCAGGGGCTCCTTCTACCGCAACTACGCGAAGCTTCCCGGGACCAGGCAGGGCGGCGCGATACAGATCCATACCGCATCCCGCAGCGAGACGCTCGAGGCCGCGGCCCGCCGCTACGGGGCCGATCCGGATCTGGTGCGCGAGTTCAACGGCATGACCGGCAACCCCCGGCTCGCGGCGGGCCAGGAGCTGGTCATCCCGGTCGGCGTGAGAAGCCCCGAGCATGCCCTGGCGGGCGTCCGGGTGGAGAGCGTGGCCCCGCAGACGTCCCCCTCCGGAACCGCCAGGTCCAGGACCGTCCGCCCGGCCGCGGTCCAGGCTTCAGTCCGGACCCCGTCCGCCTCCCGTTCCCCCTCGTCCTCCGGGCCGCTGGTGAGACTGGCCGAACCCCCGGGCCCAGCGCCCGCCTCCCCCGCTGTCCAGGCTCCCCCCCGTCCCGCCGCGCCTCCGCCTCCGGTGGTCACGGCCTCCAGCCGGACGCCCGCGATGGCGCCTTCCAGGCCCAGGACGTCGAGCGCCGGCTCGGGGCAGGTGATCCACTCCATCAGCCACGTGGTCCGCCAGGGCGACACCCTGTCGGGCGTGGCCGGGCTCTACGGCGTGGACATGGACCGCCTCCGCGCCGACAACCGCATCACCGGCAACACCCTGTACGTGGGGCAGATACTTACCGTAAGCTCCAACATACCCCTCCAGGCCCAGTCCAGATCCACCTCTAGAACCACCTGGGTCCAGGAGACCCCCGGCGAGACCCTCTACCACACGGTCCAGCGCGGGGAGACCGTGGGGGCCATAGCCGAGCGCTTCAGGGTCACCCAGGCTCAGCTCAGGGAGCTCAACAACCTCTCCGGCAACACCATCCGCACGGGCCAGAGGCTCAGGGTCGGCACCGGCCCGGCCCCGGCCGGGACGGCCTCCGCCGCGGGGCTGGTCGAATACAGGGTCCAGCCCGGCGACACCGTCTCCACCGTCGCGGAGAGGTTCGGGATGAAGACCGCCGACCTGATGGCCGCGAACGGCCTCTCCGGGGACGTCATACGCGTCGGTCAGGCCATCAGGGTCAGGGGCCAGGGCTCATCCTCCGCCTCCCCGGCCCCGGCCGCGTCCGGCACGGGCACCTACGAGGTCAGGGCCGGCGACACTATCTCCCAGATAGCCGAACGGCACAGGATAACGAGCGCCCAGCTCCGGGATCTGAACAGTCTTTCCGGCGACGGCATCCGCGTAGGCCAGAAGCTCAGGGTGAGCGCGGCGCCCCAGGCCGCCGCCTCGGCGGCCCCGTCCCCGGGTCCGGCACGGACCCAGGGCCCGGCCCAGGCCTCCGGAACCTACGAGGTCAGGGCTGGCGACACGGTGTCCCAGATTGCCGAGAGGCACGGGATGAGGACCGCCGAGCTCCGCGAGCTCAACGACCTGGCCGGCGACTCCATCCGTCCGGGCCAGAGGCTCAGGGTGGCTGGGGGGAGCCCCTCCCCGGCCGCGTCCCCCGCGGCCTCCCCCGCCTCCGGGACGGCTTCCGCCTCCCGGCCCGGCACCCCGTCGTCAGCCCCCGGCACCTACGAGGTCCGGGCGGGCGACACCGTCTCCCAGATTGCCGAGAGTCACGGGATGAGGACCGCCGAGCTGAGGGAGCTGAACAACCTCTCCGGCGACTCCATCCGCATCGGTCAGAGGCTCAGGGTGACGGGAGGCGGCTATTCCCCCGCTCCTTCCGCCCCGTCCCCGCCCGCCGCCTCCTCCCGGCCCGCGGCCCCGTCTGCGGCGTCCGCGTCCGGTACGTACGTGGTGGAGGCCGGCGACACCGTCTCCCAGATTGCCGAGAGGCACGGGATGAGGACCGCCGAGCTGAGGGAGCTGAACGGCCTCTCCGGCGACGCCATCCGCATCGGCCAGCGGCTCAGCGTGTCAGGGGGAGCCGCGGGCGGTTCCGGGGCCTCCCCGCCTCCCGCCCCCCAGCGGGCGGCTCCCCAGGAGCCCATTCTCCAGCCCGGCGTCATACCCCTCACGGCTTCCCCGTCCCCTGCCAGGACAGGGACGCCCACCGCATCCGGGTCGCTGGTTGCCGGCGCGGGATCGGGCGGTCCGGGAGCTTCCGGAGGCTCCGGCACCTACGAGGTGAAGGCGGGCGACACGGTCTCCCAGATAGCGGAACGCCACGGGATGCGTTCCGCCGAGCTGAGGGAGCTGAACGGCCTCACCGGCGACGCCATCCGCATAGGCCAGAAGCTCAGGGTGGGCGGGTCCGCCCGCAGGACCTCGTCCGCCGGTTCCGGTCAGGCACGGGGCTCCGGGACCTACAGGGTGCAGGACGGCGATTCCATGTACGCCATCGCCAGGAGGCACGGCGTCACGGTGGACGACATCAAGCGCCTGAACGGCCGCACCGGGGACATCGTCCGTCCCGGCGAGACCCTGAAGATCAGGTGAGGGGCATCGGCCGGGGGCCGGAGCCCCCGCCGCGCGTTCCCGGACCCGCGCGGGGCAGGCCTTTCGGGCCGCCCTCTGCGGGGCCTTTACCGAGCCGTTCCCCCGCATGAGCCGGGTTCCGGCGGGAGGGCTCCGGACCGGCGCCGTTTCCGGAAGCGGGCTCCGGCCCGCAGGTGCCCGTTCCTGCCCGGAACCTGCCGGGACAGTCGGGGAGGGCCCGGTGCCGGCCGGAGGGCCGCAAGGGAGGCGCCAGCATGATCGCGGCGGAGGACGGGTCCGGGGACGCGGGGGACGTGTTCCTGGCGGCCAGGGGGGCCGGCGGCCCGCTGTGGGGGCAGGCCGGGTGGGACGGGGAGTGGATCCTCAGGCCCGGCTGGCGGCTCCTGTGCCGTTTCGCCCCGAACGGCCTCGCGGCGGCCAGGTCGCGGGACGGGCTTTTCGGGTTCGTCGCGCGTGACGGATCATGGGCCGTGGAGCCCCGGTTCCGGAACGCTGGGAGCTTCTCGGCCGTCGGCCTGGCCGCGGCGGAGACGCCGGACGGCACGGGCTTCGTGGACTCTTCCGGGGCCTGGGCGGTGGAGCCGAGGTTTCTGGAGGCGAGGCCCTTCTCGGCGTCGGGGCTGGCCCCCGCCCGGGAGATTTCCGATGCCCTGAGCCCGCTGTGGGGCGTGGTCGACGCGAAAGGCGCCTGGCGCGTCCGGCCCGGATTCGCCGAGCTCGCCTTCCACTACGATTCGCGGGGGCTGGCCGCCGCGCGGGACCCCGGAACCGGGCTTGCGGGTTTCCTGACCGAGGAGGGCGTCTGGGCGGTGCCCCCTAAGTTCCTGGACCTGGGGCCGTTCGCCGGGGCGGGCCTCGCCCCCGCCCGTGCCGGGAACGGCCTCTGGGGCGCCGTGGACCTGTCCGGCGGCTGGGCGGTGAAGCCCTCGTTCGCCGGGCTCCGCCCCTTCTCCGCGTCCGGGCTGGCGGGCGCCAGGGATCCTTCGGGGCACTGGGGCGTGGTCGGGCCGGACGGCCGCTGGGCCGTGCTCCCGACCTTCGCGAACGTCGGAGGGGCCTTCTCCGGGCCCTTCGCGGGGGGCGGGCTGGCCCCCGCGTCCTCGGGGGAGGGCCTCTGGGGATTCATCGACCGGGAAGGCAGGTGGGCCGTCGAACCGGTCTTCGCCGCCGTGTACCCGTTCTTCGGGACCGGAGTCACTGCGGCCATGGACCGGGACGGGCTGTGGGGCGTCCTGGACGGGGCCGGGGGCTGGACGGCCATGCCTGGGTTCGCCGAGGTGGCGCTGTTCCCGCCGCCGGCCGGCTGAAGGGCGGACGGGCGGGGGACGCCGCTGGAGGATTCCGGGGTCCCGCGCCCCTCGGCTGGGCATTCGAAAACGGAAAACCCGGGCCGGGGCCCGGGTTTTCCCTGCGGAAGCGGAGGGCTGGGGGGAATGCTGGCTCACTCCCCCCAGAGGCCCGCCTTCTTGAGGACCGGGACTGGGTCCACCAGGTGGTACTTCCACCAGTCGT